>NZ_JAGYGJ010000016.1:0-125025 GCF_019947405.1 Pseudomonas sp. GL-B-26
CGCGAAAGCGGTGGGTCAGTCGATATCAATGTTGTCTGACCCACCGCTTTCGCGAGCAAGCCCGCTCCCACATTTAGTCTTCAGCGGTCTCAGGAACCGGTTGTGCCTTGGGCGGCGCCGCCCTCGAGCTTGCGCCACAGCAACCGCACGTTCGCCTTGCGCACCAACGCGCAGCGGTACAGGCGAATCTCCAGCGGCACATGCCATTGCGGGCCGCCGCAAACCACAAGTTCACCACGAGCCAGTTCGGCACGCACGCTGAGCCGCGGCACCCAGGCAATGCCCAATCCTTCCAGCGCCATGCTTTTAAGGCTGTCGGCCATGGCCGTCTCATAGATAGTGGTGAACCGCAGCGCACGCTGGCGCAGCAGCATGTTCACCGAACGCCCGAGAAATGCACCGGCGCTGTAGGCGAGCAGCGGCACACTGCCTTCGCCTTCCAGATCGAACAGTGGTTTGCCCTCGGCGTCCGCCGCGCAGACCGGAAGCATTTCAGTGTCGCCAAGGTGCAGCGACGGGAAGATTTCCGGGTCCATCTGCATCGCGGCATCCGGGTCGTAGAACGCCAGCATAAGATCGCAACCGCCTTCACGCAGGGCATGCACGGCATCACCGACGTTGGTTGCCACCAGGCGCGTCGCGATGTTCAGGCCTTCGTTACGCAACTGCGCGATCCAGCGCGGGAAGAACCCCAACGCCAGGGAGTGAGCGGCGGCGACCTGCATCACCTCGCCCTGCCCGCCTTCCAGGTGATGAAGGTGACGCAACACTTCACCGAGCTGCTCGACCACCGTCCGCGCGGTGACCAGAAACAACTGCCCCGCCGCCGTCAGCTCGATCGGCGTGCGCGAGCGATTGACCAGGGTCAGCCCCAGCGCGGCTTCAAGGCTGCGGATCCGTCGACTGAACGCCGGCTGAGTCACGAAGCGTCGTTCGGCAGCCTGGGAGAAGCTGCGGGTGGCGGCCAGAGCACTAAAGTCCTCCAGCCATTTACTTTCAAGGTTCATCACGGCCTCCCGGACACGCACCAATTTAGGTCACACGCTCGCCGCAGACACGGCGTCACACGGGCATTATGCCGAATGTGCATAGGCTAGTGTTTAACAGCATTGGCCCAAAATTCTCCACAAGCCTAGCATTTGCAGTGTTCCGGCACAGACCGGGTCCATATCGAGATGATTTCTATCATGTCCTCCGCTGCATCTTTCCGCACAGAAAAAGACCTGCTTGGCGTACTCGAAGTACCTGCTCAAGCGTATTACGGCATCCAGACCCTGCGAGCGGTGAACAACTTCCGTCTCTCCGGCGTTCCGATTTCGCATTACCCGAAGCTTGTTGTCGGCCTGGCAATGGTCAAACAGGCCGCCGCTGACGCCAACCGCGAACTGGGTCACCTGAGCGAAGCCAAGCACGCTGCCATCAGCGAAGCCTGTGCACGTTTGATCCGCGGCGATTTCCACGAAGAGTTCGTGGTGGACATGATTCAAGGCGGCGCTGGCACTTCAACCAACATGAATGCCAACGAAGTCATCGCCAACATCGCGCTGGAGGCCATGGGTCACCAGAAGGGCGAATACCAATACCTGCACCCGAACAACGACGTAAACATGGCGCAGTCGACCAACGACGCCTACCCGACCGCGATCCGTCTGGGTCTGCTGCTGGGTCACGACGCGCTGCTGGCCAGCCTCGACAGCCTGATCCAGGCGTTCGCCGCCAAGGGTGTTGAGTTCAGCCACGTATTGAAGATGGGCCGTACCCAGCTGCAAGACGCCGTGCCGATGACCCTGGGCCAAGAATTCCGTGCCTTCGCCACCACATTGAGCGAAGACCTGGCACGTCTGAAAACACTGGCACCTGAACTGCTGACCGAAGTGAACCTGGGCGGCACCGCGATCGGTACCGGCATCAACGCCGACCCGCGCTACCAGCACCTGGCCGTTGAGCGTCTGGCACTGATCAGCGGTCAACCGCTGGTTCCAGCCGCCGACCTGATCGAAGCCACCTCCGACATGGGCGCCTTCGTACTGTTCTCCGGCATGCTCAAGCGCACCGCGGTCAAGCTGTCGAAGATCTGCAACGACCTGCGCCTGCTGTCCAGCGGCCCACGCACCGGCATCAACGAAATCAACCTGCCAGCGCGTCAGCCAGGCAGCTCGATCATGCCCGGCAAGGTCAACCCGGTTATCCCGGAAGCGGTTAACCAGGTGGCGTTCCAGATCATCGGCAACGACCTGGCGCTGACCATCGCAGCCGAAGGCGGCCAACTGCAACTGAACGTGATGGAGCCGCTGATCGCGTTCAAGATCTTCGACTCGATCCGCCTGCTGCAACGCGCCATGGACATGCTGCGCGAGCACTGCATCGTCGGCATCACCGCCAACGAAGAGCGTTGCCGTGAACTGGTCGAACACTCGATCGGTCTGGTCACCGCACTGAACCCGTACATCGGCTATGAAAACGCCACCCGCATCGCCCGTATCGCCCTCGAAAGCGGCCGTGGCGTGCTGGAACTGGTGCGTGAAGAAGGCTTGCTCGACGACGAAATGCTCGCCGACATCCTGCGCCCGGAAAACATGATTGCTCCGCGTCTGGTGCCTCTGAAGGCTTAACCGAACGCAACACCGGCGCTTGCTCTTTTAACGAAGAGCACGAAGCGCCACGCTCACCAGGTCGAGGGACTAGACACCTCTCACCTTTTGAGGGCTTGGGGATGTATTCCCCAAGCCCTTTTTTTTAACCCTTTTGCGGATAGCGAATATGTCTGACACCGCAAAGATCGCAGCCTTCGGCAGCTCCTACAGCATTTGATGTACACCCTGTAGGAGCTGCCGAAGGCTGCGATCTTTTGATCCTGGCAGCACCTCGTTTCGATTCATGCACCACAACCGTGCAGACGGACGGCACGCTCATAGGTATAGTGCCGCCCCTCTTCGCGTGAGCGGTCGTCGGTAACGAGGCCCAAACCCATGCGAAACCCGAACTAATAACAAACCCGCAATATGAAATCGGGACGAACCTTCGCCTCACCTGTTTTGCCGCGCGCAATCCGGTGTAACGCGATGTTTCTGACCGCCCAACATTTGCCTACACAAAAAACAGCGAGGAATAATCCATGCTCGAAGTCATTAACGACTTCCTCTCAGGGAAAGTACTGATCGTGCTCATTGTCGGGCTCGGTAGCTACTTCACGATCCGCTCGCGTTTCGTTCAATTGCGCCACTTCTTCCACATGTTTGCGGTGTTCCGCGACAGCCTGAAAAGCAGTGCCGGTCAACTCAGTTCGTTCCAGGCCTTGATGCTCAGCCTCGCCGGCCGCGTCGGTGCGGGTAACATCGCCGGGGTCGGTATCGCCGTAACCTTGGGTGGTCCGGGTGCGGTGTTCTGGATGTGGGTGACCGCGCTGGTCGGCATGTCCAGCAGCTTCTTCGAATGCTCCCTCGGCCAGCTCTACAAGCGCTGCGACTCCGACGGCACGTACCGTGGCGGCCCGTCCTACTACATCCAGCACGGCCTGCAGAAACGCTGGCTGGGCATGATCATGGCGTTCCTGCTGCTGATCACCTTCGGCTTCGCCTTCAACGGCCTGCAATCCCACGCCGTGACCCACTCGCTGAACAACGCTTTCGGCCTCGACACCACTTACACCGGCCTGGCCCTGGCGGTGTTGCTGGGTCTGGTGTTCATCGGTGGGATCAAGCGCATCGCCAAGGTCGCTGACCTGCTGGTGCCGGTGAAAACCCTGGTGTACATCGGCGTGACCATCTACGTGATCGTCCTGCAATTCGACCACGTTCCAGCGATGCTGATGACCATCGTCAAAAGCGCCTTCGGTCTCGACCAGGCCTTCGGCGGCCTGATCGGCAGCGCCATCGTCATGGGCGTGAAGCGCGGCGTGTTCGCCAACGAAGCAGGCCTGGGCAGTGCGCCGAACGTGGCCGCAGTCGCGTCGGTCGAACACCCGGTGTCACAAGGCGTGGTTCAGGCGTTCAGCGTGTTCCTCGACACCTTCGTGATCTGCACCTGCACCGCGTTGCTGATCCTGCTCTCGGGCTTCTACACCCCGGGCTTCGAAGGCGACGGTATTGCCCTGACCCAGAACTCCCTGGCCGCCGTGGTCGGTGACTGGGGCCGGAGCTTCATCTCCGTGGCCCTGTCGTTGTTCGTGTTCACCTCGATCCTCTACAACTACTACCTGGGCGAGAGCAACCTGCGCTTCCTGATCGGTGAAAACCGCAAGGCGCTGATCGGCTACCGCGCATTGGTACTGGCGCTGATCTTCTGGGGTGCAATCGAGAACCTGGGCACGGTGTTCGCCTTCGCCGACATCACCATGACCCTGCTGGCTTTCGTGAACCTGATCGCGCTGTTCCTGCTGTTCAAAGTCGGCATGCGCATCCTGCGTGACTACGATGACCAGCGCGCGGCCGGCATCAAGACGCCCGTGTTCGATTCGAGCAAATTCCCGGATCTGGACCTGGACCTGAAAGCCTGGCCAGCCAATCCGCCAGCCGCCACCAAGGCTGAAGCCGAGTCGCAAGGCGTACCCGCAGCGCAACGCTGATCGGTTAAAGTGCGCAATCCCCTGTGGGAGCGGGCTTGCTCGCGAAGAGGGAGTGTCAGGCGACATTGATGTTGGCTGATACACCGCTTTCGCGAGCAAGCCCGCTCCCACATTAGGAATGTCATCGTTCTCGGAGCCCCCCCATGAATTCCTCGACCTTCCCTGCCGCCCAGCACGTCATGGTGCTCTACACCGGTGGCACCATCGGAATGCAAGCCAGTGCTCACGGCCTGGCCCCGGCGTCCGGTTTCGAAGCCCGGATGCGCGAATATCTGCACAGCCAGCCTGACCTTGTCGTACCGCAATGGCGCTTTCGCGAGATGTCGCCGCTGATCGACAGCGCCAACATGAGCCCGGCTTACTGGCAGCAACTGCGTGAAGCGGTGGTCGACGCCGTCGATGTCCAGGGTTGCGACAGCGTGCTGATCCTGCACGGCACCGACACCCTCGCCTACAGCGCTGCGGCCATGAGTTTTCAATTGCTCGGCCTGCATGCCCGCGTGGTGTTCACCGGTTCCATGCTGCCGGCCGGCGTAGCCGACAGCGATGCCTGGGAAAACCTCAGTGGCGCGCTGGTTGCCCTGGGTCACGGCCTTGCGCCGGGCGTTCATCTGTACTTCCACGGCGAACTGCTGGACCCGACCCGTTGCGCGAAGGTGCGCAGTTTCGGTCGTCATCCGTTCAAGCGTCTTGAGCGTCAGGGTGGCGGTGAGAAAGCCTCTTCAATACCGGCGCCGCTGACCTACAACCAACCCAAGCAATTGGCGAAAGTCGCTGTGCTACCGCTGTTCCCCGGCATCGGCGCCGAGATACTGGACGGCCTGCTCGACAGTGGCATTCAAGGCCTGGTGCTGGAGTGCTACGGCAGCGGCACCGGACCGAGCGACAATCCAGAGTTCCTCGCCAGCCTGGAACGGGCGCGGGACAAGGGTGTTGTGGTTGTAGCCGTCACCCAATGCCATGAAGGTGGCGTCGAGCTGGATGTTTACGAGGCAGGAAGTCGGTTGCGCGGTGTCGGCGTGTTGTCCGGTGGCGGGATGACGCGGGAAGCGGCGTTCGGCAAGTTGCACGCGCTGCTCGGTGCAGGACTCGACACCGATGAAGTACGACGCCTTGTAGAACTCGACCTCTGCGGCGAAATCATCTGACACCACCCAAAACACTGTGGGAGCGAGCTTGCTCGCGATGGCGGCAGATCATCCAGCATCAATGTCGCCTGATCCACCGCTATCGCGAGCAAGCTCGCTCCCACAGGGGATCATCGTCAGGCATACAACTTGCTGCGTTCCAGCATCCCAAGGCTGGAACACCCCATGCTCCACTCCCACCTCACCACCCTCAACGCCGTCTCTTTGGTGCTCAGCGCTTTCAAGGACCAGGGGCTGCCCAGCGAAGCCTTGCTGGCCGGCAGCGGCATCAGTGCGGCGGATTTGAGCCGGGCGGACACGCGCATCACCACCAATCAGGAGATGCAGGTCTGCGCCAACGCCGTCGCGCTCAAGCGTGACATCGGCCTGGAATTGGGCCGGCGAATGCATGTTTCGTCCTACGGCATGCTCGGGTACGCCTTACTCACCAGCGCCACTTTAGGTGACGCCTTGCGGCTGGCACTGCACTATCCGGCGCTATTAGGAACACTGTTCGAGTTGAGCCTGGAAGAGGATAACGAGCGCATCTGGCTCACCGCTGGCGACTATCGGGAAAACCCTGCGCTGGCGCCATTCAATGTCGAGTTTTGCCTGGTTTCGATGAAGGTCACTTGTGAAGACCTGCTCGGCCAACCGTTGCCGCTGCTTGGCGCCCGCTTCGAATACCCGGCACCGGACTATCAGGCACGCTACACCGAACGTTTCGATTGCCCTTTGCAGTTCGACGCTGCGTCCAACGCCTTTGCCTTCAACAAAGCCTGGCTGGAGCACCCCCTGCCTCTGGCCGACGCCATCACCCATCAAGCCATGGCCGAACGCTGCCGCAAACAGAACACCGAGTTCACGGGTCGCCAGGTGTGGCTGGGACGAATCCGCCAACTACTCGGCGCGCAGTTGAATGCGGCGCCCGGCCTCGAAGGTTTGGCCGAACAGATGAATTGCTCGGCGCGCACCTTGCGTCGGCACCTGAATGACCTGGGTTGCAGCTATCAAGAATTGCTTGATGAACTACGGTTCGAGCAGGCCAAACGCATGCTCTGCGAGGACCAACTGCCGATCTATCAAATCGCCGAAGCATTGGGTTTCAGCGAGACCGCGAGTTTCCGTCATGCGTTTGTGCGCTGGAGCGGTGTGGCGCCGAGTCAGTTCCGACCCTGACCCGCCCCTGTGGCGAGGGAGCTTGTCGGATCGCCGCACCGTCCCGCTGGTCTGCGCAGCAGGCCCAAACCAAACACCGCATTCCTCCCTTCAGATAGCATTTGCCGGGTTGCGACTGCTGCGCAGCCGAGCGGGAGCAAGCTCCCTCGCCACAGAGGGGCGAATTCCGGTCAATTCTTTTGGCCATATCGATCCCCTTTTGGCCTTTCCTGCCGTTCTCTCAAACGCCGCGCGCCGCAAGACTGTGTTCAACCGAATCAGCCTGCGGAGAACAAGAAATGCTGACGATCTACTCGGACGATCACCACCTGCACCACGGCCGTTGTGAATTGATGGACGGGCAACTGATGCCCTGCTTCGAAATGCCTTCGCGAGCCGACCATGTTCTGCAGCGCGTGCAGTACCGCGATCTGGGCCCTGTAGAGGCGCCCCAGGATTTCGGCCTCGACCCGATCGCGCGCATCCACAGCCGCGATTATCTCGACTTCTTCAAAGGTGCCTGGGCGCGCTGGACCGAATTCGGTACCGACGGCGACTTGCTGCCCTACACCTGGCCGGCCCGCACCCTGCGCCGGATCATCCCCACCAGCCTGCACGGCCAACTCGGCTATTACAGCTTCGACGGTGGCGCGCCGATTACCGCCGGCACCTGGCAAGCGGCATACAGCGCGGCGCAAGTCGCGTTGACCGCTCAAGCTGTCATTCAACGCGGCGCCCGCAGTGCCTTCGCTTTATGCCGTCCACCGGGACACCACGCCGCCAGCGATTTGATGGGCGGTTATTGCTACCTCAACAATGCCGCCATCGCTGCGCAGGCGTTCCTCGATCAGGGCCACAAAAAAGTCGCGATCCTCGACGTCGACTACCACCACGGCAACGGCACTCAATCGATTTTCTACGAACGCAGCGACGTGCTGTTCACCTCGATCCACGGGCATCCGGAAGCCGAGTTCCCGTTCTTCCTCGGCTATGAAGATGAGCTGGGCGAAGGGGCCGGCGAAGGCTTCAACTTCAACTACCCTTTGCCGGCCGGGAGCGGTTGGGACAGCTGGAGCGCCGCGCTGGAACAAGCCTGCAAAGAGATCGAAAAGTACGGCGCCGATATCGTCGTCGTCTCCCTGGGCGTCGATACGTTCAAGGACGATCCGATCTCCCAGTTCAAGCTCGACAGCCCGGATTACCTGGCCATGGGCGCACGCATCGCGGGCCTCGGCAAGCCGACGCTGTTCGTGATGGAAGGCGGCTACGCGGTAGAAGAAATCGGCATCAATGCCGTGAACGTTCTTGAAGGTTTTGAAAGCGCCCAATGAGGAATTAGAACAATGAAAAGTCTCAAGCGTTTTATCGCGCCAGCACTCTTCCCCACAGTGCTGTGCGCCACGGTACTCAGTGGTGCTGTCCACGCCGAAGAGCGAACGTTGCGCGTCTACAACTGGTTCGACTACATCACCCCCAAAGCGCTGGAAGACTTCAAGGCCCAGAACACCCAGACCAAACTGGTCTACGACATCTTCGACACCAACGAAGCGCTGGAGGCCAAGTTGCTGACCGGCAACTCCGGCTATGACGTGGTCGTGCCGTCCAACGTATTTCTCGCCAAGCAGATCGAGGCCGGCGTTTTCCAGCCACTGGATCGCAGCAAACTGCCGAACTGGAACCACCTCGATCCCAAACTGATGAAGCTGATCGAAGCCAACGATCCGGGCAACAAATTTGCCGTGCCGTACATGTACGGGACCATCCTGATCGGCTTCAACCCGGACAAGATCAAGGCAGCACTGGGTGACAACGCACCGGTGGACAGCTGGGACCTGATCTTCAAGGAAGAGAACATCAGCAAGCTCAAGCAGTGCGGCGTGGCCCTGCTCGACTCGCCGTCAGAGATCCTTCCACTGGCCCTGCAACACCTCGGCCTGGACCCCAACAGCAAGAAACCGGCGGACTACGAAAAGGCTGAAGCGCTGTTGATGAAGATCCGTCCGTACGTCACCTACTTCCATTCCTCGAAGTACATGGCCGACATCGCCAACGGTGACATCTGCGTCGCGGTCGGTTATTCCGGCAGCTTCTCCCAGGCAGCGAACCGTGCCAAGGAAGCCAAGAACGGCGTGATCGTCGACATGCGCCTGCCTAAAGAAGGTGCGCCGATCTGGTTCGACATGCTCTCGATCCCCAAAGGCGCGAAAAACCCGGAAGACGCCTACACCTTCATCAACTACTTGTTGCAGCCGCAGGTGATTGCACCGGTCAGCGACTTCGTCGGCTACCCGAACCCGAACAAGGACGCCACCGAAATGGTCGACCCGGCGATCCGCAACAACCCGAATCTGTACCCGACCGAAACGGCGATGAGCACGCTTTACACCCTGCAACCGCTGCCCCGTGACGCCGAACGGGCACGGACCCGGGCCTGGACCAAGATCAAGTCCGGGACCTGAAACCTGACTGAAGTCTTCGACCTCAGGGACGCCAGGCCTTTTGCAATCGCCCGAGCGCTGCGCTGATCGCCGCCTCGGGCACCGCCGCAAAGCCCAGCACCAGCCCGGCGCGTTGATCCACAGTGTTTGTCGAATCCGGTAGCCAGTAACTGCTCAGGCCGTTGATCTCGACATCGACGCTGGCGGCGGCTTCAATCAGTTCGCGTTCGCGGGCCTGAGTGTCGATCGCCACCGTCAGGTGCAGCCCTGCCGCCACACTCGGCAGGCTGCCCACCCCTGGAATATCCGAAGGCCAGTTGGCCAGAAGCGTATTGCGGCGACTCAACGCAGCGCGGCGCATGCGGCGAATGTGCCGCTGGAAATGCCCGGCCGCCATGAACTCGGCCATGACGGCCTGGGTACTCACCTCGGAATGCCGCACATCGACCGCGCGACGCTGGGCGAAAGCGTCCACCAATGCCGGTGGCAGCACCAGATAGCCCAGGCGCAATGCCGGGAAAGCCACTTTGCCGAACGTGCCGACGTAGAGCACCCGCCCGTGACGATCAAGCGCAGCCAGCGGTGCCAGTGGCGCGCCGCTGTAACGATACTCGCCATCGTAATCATCCTCGACGATCCATCCCTCGGTTCGCTCGGCCCAGGCTAACAACTCCAGCCGCCGCGCCAGACTCATCACCACCCCGGTCGGGTACTGATGCGACGGCGTGACATAGGCCAATCGACAATCGCTGAGCCCATTCAACTCGCTGTAGTCGATACCCTCGCTGTCTACCGCCACCCCGTGCAATCGCGCACCGGCCACGGCGAACGCATGACCCGCCGCCCGATACCCCGGATTCTCGATCGCCACGCCATCGCCCGGCTCTACCAGCAGCTGTGCACAAAGGCTAATCCCCTGCTGTGCGCCACTGGTGATCACTATTTGCTCAGCCGTGCACTGCATCCCCCGGGAGCTGCGCAAATACGCGGCAATCAGGCCGCGCAAGCGCGCGTCGCCCGCCGGATCGCCGTAACACAGCTGCTGAAGATCCGGTTTACGCCAGAAAGCCGCATTCAGCTTGGCCCAGACCTCGAAAGGGAACAGATCAAACGCCGGAACACCCACGCGAAATGCACGAGGTGGACCGACGGGAGGAAGGGCCAGGTGGTTCCTTTCAACCCGCCCCAATGCGCCGCTGTGGATAACTTTGCTGGATGAAACCACAGGTAAATCCAGCCAATTTGTGGATAAGGCTGTGGGTAACCCTGTTGACAACCCTGTGGATACTTTTGTGGATAGTTTTTTCACCGGCAACACTGATTGAGGCAATTGCGCGACATACGTCCCATCACCCACGCGCCCTTCAATAAAGCCCTCGGCGTAGAGCTGATCGTAGGCCCGGACCACGCTGTTTCGGGAAATCGACAACGCCGCCGCCAGATCGCGACTGGCCGGTAATCGCGTACCGCTGGCCAGACGACCGTCGAGCACTCGCACCCGCAAGGCCTGATAGAGCTGACGACTCAAACCCTGACGGCGATCGAGTTCGATACCCGCCGGGTTGAATGACAAGGACAGTGGCTCGCTGGTCATGGCAATGGACCTATGAAATTGGTCGTTAATGGCTCTTACAACAGACCATTAGCCTGCCTAGGATGCAGGCATTCGCCAAGGAAAATCTCCATGTACACGCCAAGCAGCTTTGCCATAGATGATTTGCACGAACTGCACCAGCAGATACTCGGCACCCGCCTCGCTGTGTTGGTCACACACGGGGAACAAGGTCTGCAAGCCAGCCATTTGCCGCTGCTGTTGAGTTCAGACCAGGGCCCGAATGGCACCCTTTACGGACACTTCGCCAAGGCCAATCCGCAATGGAAGGAACTGCAGAACGGCGCCGAAGCCCTGGTGATTTTTGCTGGTGCCGACGCTTACGTCAGCCCGGGGTTTTACCCGAGCAAAGCCGAGCACGGCAAAGTGGTGCCGACCTGGAACTACGTCGCCGTGCACGCGTACGGCACGGCCGAAGTGTTCACCGATGCCGATCGCCTGCGCACGCTGGTCAGCGCGCTGACTGATCGTCATGAAGCGGGTCGCGCCAGTCCATGGAAAGTCGCCGATGCCCCCGCCGACTACATTGACGGGATGCTCAAGGCCATCGTCGGTTTTGCCTTGCCTATCCAGCGCCTGGAAGGCAAGCGCAAGCTCAGCCAGAACCGCAACGCTGCAGACATCGCCGGTGTGCGCGAGGGGCTTGCTGCCAGCCCTGATGTGCACGACCAGGCCCTCGCCCACTTGATGCGTTAAGGAACGAACATGAGTCAGATCGACATCCGCCAGGTCACCGACGACGACCACGCCGCCTGGTTGCCCTTGTGGCAAGCGTACCTGCGTTTCTACAACACCGAACTGCCTGAGGACGTAACTCAAAGCACCTGGCAGCGCCTGCTCGACCCGAGCGAACCGACCCATGCCGCGCTGGCCTGGGCCGATGGCAAAGCGGTGGGCATGGTGCACTTCATCTACCATCGTTCGAACTGGAGCATCGAAAACTCCTGCTACCTGCAAGACCTGTTGGTAACACCAGAGACCCGCGGCACTGGCGTCGGCCGACAGTTGATCGAATTCGTTTACGCGACAGCCAAAGAGGACGGTTGCTGCAAGGTCCACTGGCTGACCCACGAAACCAACGCCACCGCGATCCAGCTCTACGAGCGCATCGCCGAACGCCCCGGTTTCATCCAGTTTCGCAAAGCCATTTAAGGTTCAAGGAGAGCAACATGTCGACTTCACTTGCCGACTGGAAAGGCGTTCCGGCACCGTCGGTACAAACCCTCGAAGGGCGTTTCATCCGCTTGGAAAAACTCGACCCGGCGCGTCACGCTGACGGTTTGTGGGAGGCTCTGCAAGGCCCGGGTGCCGACCCGAAACTCTGGGACTATTTGCCTTATGGTCCTTTCCCGGAGCGCAGCGTGTTCAACGATTGGCTGAACAATCATGCGGCCAACAGCGACCCGTACTTCTTCAGCGTGATCGACCGAGCCAGCGGTGATGTGCAGGGCATCCTCAGTTTGATGTCGATTGTTCCTTCACAAGGTCGGATCGAGATCGGCCATGTCACTTTCGGAGCGCCGATGCAGCGCTCGCCGAAAAGCACCGAGGCGGTTTATTTGCTGGCCAAGGAATCCTTTGCGCTGGGTTATCGCCGTCTGGAGTGGAAGTGCAACAACGGCAACGCCCGCTCCAAATATGCGGCCGAGCGGCTGGGGTTCAGTTTTGAAGGCGTGTTTCGCCAGCACATGGTGGTCAAGGGTCAGAATCGGGACACGGCGTGGTATTCGATTCTGGACTCGGAATGGCCGGCGATCGGGGCGGGGTTTGAGCGCTGGCTGTCCGATGAGAACCAGACGGATTCGGGGCAGGTGAAAACCCTGGCGGAGTGCCGCGGGTAATCTTCAGCGCCTGAACGGACGCCTTCGTCGGAACGCCGCCCGGAGCAAGCCCGCTCCCACACTGGATTGGGGTGGATCACAATTTTGTGGTCAATCCAAAACCCTGTGGGAGCGGGCTTGCTCGCGAATGGCTTCACGCTAATTTCTGGGCTAACACTGCAATATGCTCCGGCCCGATCCCGCAGCAACCGCCCAAATGACTGGCGCCGCGTTTTTTCCAATCCGCCGCCCACTGCAAGTAACCCGGCGGATCAAGGTCTTCACGCAACGGGTCCAGACCGTCATTGGCCGTGGCCTCTTTCGGTTGCGGCGGGAAGGCATTGGCGTACGCACCGATGTGAATCTTCACCCCTAAACGCTCGAAGGTTTCCCGCGCGGCATCAATCGCGGCACCGATCACTTCCGGCTGGCTGCAGTTGAACAGCAACGTCTCGACGCCCAGCTCAGCCGCCACGGCTGCGGCGTCAGCCACAGGCTCGCCCGAACGCAAGCGCGGCACTTCGTCCGTGTCCTCATCCTTCAGGGTAAACGACAGCCAGAACGGCTTGCCGTCCGTTGGCAGACCGGCATGGATCGCTCGCGCTTCAACGATCGAACTCTGGGTTTCTGCCAGCCACAGATCGACATGAGGTGCCAGACCCTTCACCAGCGGCGCCAACAATTCGGCCGCCCGAGCAGCGTCGAAAAGGTCCGGGCGATAGGACCCAAACAGCGGCGGCAATGAACCGGCCACACGCACCACTTTGCCGGAAGCCTCTACCGCGCGCCGAGCCAGCTCACCGGCCAACGCCGCGAGCGCCTGCCCTTCTGCTGCAAAACGCTCTTCGCCAATATGAAACGGCACCACCGCGTAACTGTTGCTGGTGATCACGTTGGCACCGCTTTCGATATAAGCCGTGTGCACCGCCTCTACCGCTTGCGGCGCTTCGCTCAAGGCCAGCGCCGACCACTCGGGCTGCCTGAACGGCGCACCTCGGCGTTGCAGCTCGCGACCCATGCCGCCATCCAGAATTACTGTGCTTGCTGCACCCATATGCTTTTCACTCATAAGCTTATGAAAATAACTCACTATCAGAGTCGTTCTTATAACTATTTAATACGCACCATCCGGTTAATAACAACCTCTTTTTTATCAGGGATCGACTGTGAAATTCCAACCACTCCTGGCCCTCGGCCTGACGATTCTCGCTGCCTCCACCCAAGCCTTTGGCGGCGCCACGCTGGATCGCGTCGAAAAAAAGAAAGAGCTCGTGGGCGTGTTGATGGAAAGCTATCCACCCTTCTCGTTCCTCAATGATCAGAACCAGCTCGACGGATTCGACGTCGACGTGGCCAAGGCCGTGGCAGACAAACTGGGCGTCAAACTGCGCCTCGAAACCCCGTCCTGGGACGTGATCGCCGCCGGCCGCTGGAGTGGTCGCTACGACATCTGCATCTGCTCCATGACCCCGAGCAAGGCCCGCGCCGAGGTCTTCGACTTCCCGGTCGAGTACTACGCCTCGCCAGCGGTGATCGTGGTCAACGCCAAGGACGACAGCATCCACAGTGCCAAAGACCTGAGTGGCAAGAAAGTCGGCCTCACCAGCGCCTCCAGCTATGAAAGCTACCTGAACAAAAACCTGGTGATCGAAGGCGCCGAAGACACTCAATTGCAGTACCCGTTCGAGGACGTGCAGATCGCGCCGTATGACACTGACAACGTGGCATTCCAGGACCTGGGCCTGGGCGCTGGCGTGAGGCTGGATGCGATCCTCACCAACCTTGTCACCGCCCAACCGCGCCTGACCGAAGACAAACGCTTCAAGCTCGCCGGCGAGCCGCTGTACTCGGAGCCGAACTCGGTGGCCATTGAAAAAGGCGATGCCCAGTGGGACGCCAAAGTGCGTGACGTCTTCGCTCAGCTCAAACAGGACGGCACCCTGAGCAAGCTCTCGCAGAAATGGATCGGCGCCGACATCAGCAAATGACTTCTTTCCCCAAACCTCCTCAGCCGCCACAACCGGTGGCTGAGTCGCTATTGCAACGGATCTTCGGTTTCCGCACGCGGCTGTACCTGACGTGGGCAGCGATGCTCGGGTTGTTCGCCAGCTTCTTCCTGAGCTTCGACCTGAAGTTCTCGATCATCCTCGACAAACTACCGAACCTGATCGGTCTGCACTTGGCACCCAACGGCTTTTTGCAGGGTGCGGCGCTGACGTTGTTCTTGTGCCTGTGCTCGATCGTGACCTCCTCGCTGCTGGGCTTCATCACCGCCCTGGCGCGGCTGTCGAAAAGCGCAGTGGCCTTCGGAATCGCAAGCTTCTATGCCTCATTCTTTCGTGGCACACCGCTGCTGATCCAGATTCTGCTGATCTACCTCGGCCTGCCACAACTCGGCATCGTGCCCGGCGCCATCGCCGCCGGCATCATCGCCCTGTCGCTCAACTACGGCGCGTACCTTAGCGAAATCTTCCGCGCCGGCATCCTCGGCGTCCCCCACGGCCAACGCGAAGCGTCCCTGGCCCTGGGCATGCGCGAAACCGTGATCTTCTGGCGCGTCACCCTGCCCCAGGCCATGCGCACCATCATCCCGCCAACCACCAACCAATTCATCTCGATGCTCAAAGACTCGTCGCTGATCTCGGTGATGGGGGTTTGGGAGGTGATGTTTCTGGCGCAATCGTATGGACGGTCGAGCTATCGCTACATCGAAATGCTGACGACGGCGGCGGTGATTTATTGGGTGATGTCGATCGGGTTGGAGCTGATTCAGGCGAGGATGGAGCGGCATTATGGGAAGGCGTATTTGAGCCGTAGTTAGCGAAAGGCAGATGAGTTTCCGAGTTGCGATAGCCGACCATGTCTCGATTTGTTGTAAGAAAAAGCGTCAGCCCGAACGGGTAAAAACAACCTTCCTCATTAGGCTGGCAATTTTCTACACAACCTTCTGACAACCCCCGCAAGCCTGCGGGAAGCAGCTGACATCGGTACCTATAGCCTCTCTCTTAGAGTTTGGCCTCCTGTCAAAAGAGGCCGTACTCGATGCCCGTTCAACACAAATACCGTCCAAAACACCTGGCGCTGGCCATTGCGCTTGCGCTGGGTTGCGCTGAAATTTCGCTTGCCCAGCAAGTATCCATCGATGACACCATTCCTTCGGGTGCAACGCCGGAGCAGCTCATAGCGGCGCTGGACGCATTTATAAATGATCCAGACACCCTCAAGAATCCCATCAACAGAGCAGCGGATGGTACTGATCGGACATTCGGCGATGGAGATGATCTGGTCATTGTGTCCGGCCGCGGCGTCCTTTCCGGATTTATCGACGGCGGTGACGGTGTCAACTTCCTGCAACTCGATACCGCGAGCGGTGGCACGTTAGGCGAGAGTCGTCGTTTTGAAGGCTTGGAACTCAAACGAAGCACTTGGACCATGAATGGTTCCGGTGATTTCAATACCGGTGTCCTGATACGTCCAAAAGCAACGCTAATAAATAATGGACAAATCCAGGGTGGGGCGTTGACCCAAGGAACGCTTGTCAACAACGGAAAGATTGGCGGCGGCGCGACCGTGCAATCAGGAGGCACCCTGAACAACCCAGGAACTATCGACGGTGACGTCGTTATCAATGAAAAAGGTGCTTTTGCGGGCAACGGTGTAACGGGTTCCCTGACGGTAAACGGAAAGCTTTCTGTCGACGGTTTGCACGGCGCACCGAAAGTTAAAGGTAACTTGGATCTCTCAAAAACTGCCGAGCTAACCTACGAGGTCAATGCCCACCGCAAAAGTGAAACGATATTAGTCGATGGAACCGCCAACCTTGGAGGTGCCACACTGAACATCGTTGCAGCACCGGGCGACTACCCGCTAATCAGCGAAAACAACATCCTTATTGCCAATAAAGTCGAAGGGGAATTTGGGAAAGTCCTCAACAACCTTGCCTTTTTAACGCCCAAGCTCAAATACGAAGAAAAGACTGTCGACCTGATCTTCGTCCGTAACGATGTGACGATCGAGAGTGTCGCAACCACGGATAACGGGAAGGAAGTAGCCCAAAGCATTGAAGAGCCAATGGACATAGCACAAGCCCCCTCCGTCGCTGAAACTCCGAATCCACCTGCAAGTGCCGACACATCCGTTCCGGTCTCCACACCGACAACCACCGCTGAAAAACCTTCGACAGCCGCAATACCACCTACCACCGACCAGCCCGTCACAGCCTCAACTCCACCCCCAGCTACCAATTCCGTCGCCACAGTGCCAAAGGCATCCAGCCCCACAAACGCTGCTGTCGCAGTCCTGCTCAGCGCTGACATACAAACGGCATCTGTTGCCATCGAACAGCTGGCTGGCGGCCAGAACGCCAACCTTGCGAAAGCGACCCTGAACAGTGACAGCCCAATCAGCGCGACCATGCTCTCGGCGATGCGTCAGCTGGACAGCGCCAGTAGCTACAGCAAATCCACCAGGCGCAATGCACCACGCCTGGCCGCCGGCAGCGAAGACAATGGCCGAGTCTGGCTTCAAGCATTGGGTCACGGCGGGACGCTGGATCGCGATTACGACGCTCTGAAACACACAACCCACGGCCTGGTACTGGGAGCGGATTGGGGCATCGAGGAGGACTGGCGCATCGGGGTGATGAGCGGCAAATCCGAAACGCGCCTGGACAGCCGCGGACTCGACGGCGATCTCGACAGCTGGCATTTGGGAGCTTATGCCCTACGTCAAAACGGACCAATGTCCCTGCGCCTGGGCGCGACCTATAGCAGCCACGACGGCAGCACTAAACGCCGGGTTGCCTTCAAAGGTTTCAGCGACCGCCCCGAAGGCCGTTACGATGCCAACACCCAGCAGGCCTTTGCGGAATTGGGTTACAACCTGGGACGGGCGAACGTCAGCATCGAGCCGTTTGCCAGCCTGGGCTACCAACGTTATCAGCGCGACACTTACACAGAAAAAGGTGGCGCCGCGGCACTGAAGGTACACGGTCAAACGCAGAACAATTTGAACAGCGCATTCGGCCTGCGGCTGGCGAAGCTCAACACGCTGGATAACGGCATGCAACTGACGCCGCGGTTCAGTGCCGGCTGGAAACACACTTACGGGGACGTCTACAGCGATACCCGCCAACGATTGGTGACGGGCGGAAAAAACTTCACCGTTGCCGGTGCGCAACTGGATCGTGACAGTCTGTTGGTCGATGCAGGGCTGGACCTTGGATTGTCAGCAAAACACACCCTGGGCGTCGGCCTCACTGGCGAGATCGGCACCGACAGCCGAAACCACGGCGTCACGGGTCAGTGGCGAATGAGTTTCTAACAGCCACAAACCCGGGGCGAAAAAAAAGGGGAGCACATGCCCCCCCGAGGTTAAAAGCGGTGTATCGAGGCTGTTAACTCAGCCTTCGATCTCGATCAGGATTTCGCCCGGGTTCACCCGGTCGCCCTTGGCCACGTGGATGGCGGTGACTTTGCCGGCGATGGCCGCCTGCACTTCGGTTTCCATCTTCATCGCTTCGGTGATCAGCACGGCCTGGCCGGCTTTCACGGTGTCGCCTTCCTTGACCAGCACGTCGACGATGTTGCCCGGCATGGTGGTGCTGACGTGGCCCGGTGCAGTGGCTTGCTTGCGCTTGCTGCTGCCGCCGCTGACGAATTCGTTGAGCGGTTCGAACACCACTTCTTCCGGCATGCCGTCGATAGACAGGTAGAAGTGACGCTTGCCTTCAGCCTTGACGCCGACACCGGTGATGTCGACGCGGTAGGTTTCGCCGTGGACGTCGATGACGAACTCGGTCGGCACGCCTTCGCCACCGGCCGAGGTCACACCGCCGGCTTCAGGAATCGGCAGCAGCACTTCTGGAGTCAGGGTGCCGGCAGCGCGTTCTTCGAGGAACTTGCGACCGATGTCCGGGAACATGGCGTAGGTCAGCACGTCTTCTTCAGACTTGGCCACAGTGCCGATTTCGGCACGCAGCTTGGTCATCTCCGGCTTGAGCAGGTCAGCCGGACGCACGTCGATCACTTCTTCGCTGCCGATGGCCTGGCGACGCAGTTTTTCGTTCACGGTGCCCGGCGCTTTTCCATAGCCGCCTTGCAGGTAAAGCTTCACTTCGTTGGTGATGGTCTTGTAGCGCTCGCCGGCCAGCACGTTGAAGAACGCCTGGGTGCCGACGATCTGCGAGGTCGGGGTCACCAGCGGCGGGAAGCCGAGGTCTTCACGAACGCGCGGGATTTCGGCCAGCACTTCGCTCATGCGGTTCAGGGCGCCCTGCTCTTTCAACTGGTTGGCCAGGTTGGAAATCATCCCGCCCGGTACCTGATTGACTTGAACGCGGGTGTCGACGGCGGTGAACTCGCTTTCGAACTGGTGGTACTTTTTGCGCACGGCGTAGAAGTACAGACCGATCTCTTGCAGCAGTTCCAGGTTCAGGCCGGTGTCGAATTCGCTGCCTTTAAGGGCGGCAACCATCGACTCGGTGCCAGGGTGGCTGGTGCCCCAGGCGAAGCTGGAGATCGCGGTATCGATGTGGTCGGCACCGTTTTCGATGGCCTTCATTTGGCACATCGCGGCCAGACCAGCCGTGTCGTGCGAGTGAATGAACACTGGCAGCGATTGCTCGGATTTCAACGCCTTGACCAGTTCGCCGGTGGCGTACGGAGTCAGCAGGCCGGCCATGTCCTTGATCGCCACCGAGTCGCAACCCATGGCTTCCATTTGCTTGGCTTGCGCCACGAATGCCTCGATGGTGTGCACCGGGCTGGTGGTGTAGGCGATGGTGCCTTGAGCGTGTTTGCCGGCGGCTTTCACCGCTTCGATGGCGACTCGCAGGTTACGTACGTCGTTCATGGCGTCGAAGATGCGGAACACATCGATGCCATTGACCGCGGCCTTGGCGACGAAGGCTTTGACCACGTCGTCGCTGTAATGGCGGTAACCCAGCAGGTTCTGGCCACGCAGGAGCATTTGCAGGCGAGTGTTAGGCAGCGCCGCGCGCAGTTGACGCAAGCGCTCCCACGGATCTTCTTTCAGAAAGCGTACGCAGGCGTCGAAGGTCGCGCCGCCCCAGCATTCCAGCGACCAGTAGCCGACTTTGTCGAGCTTGTCGCAGATCGGCAGCATGTCTTCGGTGCGCATGCGGGTCGCGAGCAGCGATTGGTGGGCGTCGCGCAGGATTGTGTCGGTAACGTAGATTTGTTTGCTCATTGTTCTATTCCTCACAGGCCTGCGTGGGCGGCGATGGCGGCGGCGATGGCCAGGGCCAGCTCTTCGGGTTTGCGCTTGATCGAGTAGTTGGTCAGTTCAGGGTGGCTTTCAACGAAGCTGGTGTTGAACTGACCGCTACGGAATTCCGGATTACGCAGGATTTCCTGGTAGTACGCGGCGGTGGTCTTGACCCCTTGCAGACGCATGTCGTCCAAGGCGCGCAAGCCACGGTCCATCGCCTCTTCCCACGTCAGCGCCCAGACCACCAGTTTCAGGCACATGGAGTCGTAGAACGGCGGAATGGTGTAACCGGTGTAAATCGCCGTGTCAGTGCGCACGCCGGGGCCGCCGGGTGCGTAGTAACGGGTGATTTTGCCAAAGCTCGGCAGGAAGTTGTTTTTCGGGTCTTCGGCGTTGATCCGGAATTGCAGCGCGAAACCGCGGTGCTGGATATCTTCCTGTTTCACCGAAAGCGGGAGGCCTGACGCGATGCGAATCTGCTCGCGAACGATGTCGATGCCGGTGATTTCTTCGGTGATGGTGTGTTCCACCTGCACCCGTGTGTTCATCTCCATGAAGTACACCTCGCCCTCGGCGAGCAGGAACTCCACGGTGCCGGCATTCTCGTAACCCACGGCTTTGGCTGCGCGCACCGACAGGTCGCCGATGTAGGCGCGCTGTTCCGGGGTCAGTTGCGGGCTCGGGGCGATCTCGATGAGCTTCTGGTTGCGACGCTGGATCGAACAATCACGCTCGAACAGGTGCACCACGTTGCCAAAGCTGTCGCCGAGGATCTGCGCTTCGATGTGTTTCGGATTGACGATGCATTTTTCCAGGAACACTTCCGCCGAACCAAAGGCCTTGGTGGCTTCGGAAATGACCCGCGGGAATGCTTGTTCAAGTTCTTCCCGGCTGTCGCAGCGACGGATACCACGGCCACCACCACCGGAAGTCGCCTTGAGCATCACCGGATAGCCGATGCGGTCGCCTTCGATCAAAGCTTCCGCGATATCCGCGACGTTGCCTTCGGTCCCCGGGGTAACGGGTACGCCAGCCTTGATCATGCTGCGACGGGCTTCAGTCTTGTCGCCCATGCGGCGAATCACTTCAGCCGATGGACCGATGAACTTGATGCCGCGCTCTGCGCAGATATCTGCCAGTTCAGCGTTTTCCGAGAGGAAACCGTAGCCGGGGTGCAGCGCATCGCAACCGGTTTCTACTGCCAGATTCACCAGCTTGCGCGCATTCAGGTAACCCGCCAGTGGCTCGGCACCAATGCTGTGGGCCTCGTCCGCGCGTTTCACATGCAGCGCATGGCGGTCGGCGTCGGAATAGATCGCGACCGAGCGAATGCCCATCTCGGCGCAGGCACGCACGATTCGTACGGCAATCTCACCACGGTTGGCGATCAGGATCTTTTTTATCACTTGGAGGTTCCCTTGAGCCGGTGGTACCCACGACCTGCTAGACCAGGTCGACGCGTGACCAAATGTTTCGATTCAGTCGCAGCCCCACACTAGCCCCCACAAGGGATTAACAAAAATGAATAATAATTGGGTCAGGCATAAGCAAAGACTTATAGTTGACTCATCAGCCTGCGGTGAGAGCGCCTAAAAAATGCGTAAGTCCTTGATGCGTATGACATTGCGCCAATTACAGATCTTCAATGAAGTCTGTGATTTGCGGTCCTACAGCCGCGCAGCCGACGAAATGTCTCTCACACAACCTGCCGTGAGCCTACAGATTCGTCAACTTGAAGAGCTGATTGGTCAGCCTTTGTTCGATTACGTCGGCAAAAAGCTCTACATGACCGAGGCAGCCGAAGCCCTTCAACGCGCCAGCCGGGACATTTTCGGACGCCTGGAAAACCTCGATATGCAGCTTTCAGACATGCAGGGATCGCTGCAAGGACAGCTGAAACTGGCGGTGGAATCCAGCGCCAAGTATTTCGTGCCGCACCTGTTTGCCGCGTTCAAGCGCCAGCATCCGGAAGTGAACCTGCAACTGACGGTGGTCAATCGCGGGCAGGTCATTCGACGACTGTCGGACAACCGCGACGACCTGGTGATCATGTCCATGGTGCCGCAGGACATGGGGCTGGAGTTCTTGCCATTCCTCAACAACCCGATCGTTGCCGTGGCGCCACCGGATCATCCGCTGTGCCACATGGGCCCGCTGCGTTTGCAGGATCTTGAACCCTACACACTGCTGATGCGCGAATCCGGCTCCGGGACGCGGCTGGCTTGCGAAGAATATTTCAAAGAGAAGCGCGTGCACTTCAACCAGACCCAGGAAGTCTCGTCAGCCGAAGCCCAGCGTGAATGTGTGCTGGCGGGTCTGGGCGTGGCGCTGTTGACGCGTCACGCCCTGAACCTTGAGTTGGCGACCGGCGGATTGATCGAGTTGCCGGTCGAAGAGCTGCCGCTGTACCGCAGCTGGTGCCTGGTGCAAGCCAAGGCGAAACGACTGTCACCGGTGGCGCACGCGTTCCTTGCGTTTATTCGCAGCGAGCGTGTGCAGATCAGCGTGCTGGTTGAGCGTTTCGACGGGAAGTTGCCGGTGCCGCCTGCCAGTAGTTGAGCTCCAGCTCAGGGAAATCACCGATCTCGGCCAGCAGTTGGCGACGTTCGCAGCGATCTTCGATAGCGCGGCGAAATTCCATGCGGCGCTGGTCTTCCTGCTGACGACGGGTTCTGGTGGCGCTGTTGCGTTCTTCGTAGGGCTGGGCCATTTCGAGTCTCCCAAGGCGATTACGGGAGTTTCAAGATAGGCGCGCGGGATGACGGTTTGGCGGCGGGTGGGTTACAGGGATGTGAATGTTTGTTGAGCGCTGCCGTACCTGTGGCGAGGGAGCTTGCTCCCGCTGGGTCGCGAAGCGGCCCTAAGATTTTGCGACTGCTGCGCAGCCGAGCGGGAGCAAGCTCCCTCGCCACAATTCCAGCAAAATCAATCGTCCAGCGCTTTTACCGATTTAGGCGACAGCCGCAAGCTGCGCAGGCTGCGCTTGACGCTCTTGAGGTGATTGACCAGGCTCGGCCCGCGCGCCATGGCCACGCCCATCGCCAACACGTCGATCACCACCAGGTGGGCGATGCGCGAGGTCAGCGGCGTATAGATCTCGGTGTCTTCGTGCACATCGATCGCCAGGTTGACGGTCGACAGTTCGGCCAACGGTGTCTGGCTCGGGCACAAGGTAATCAGCGAAGCGCCACTTTCGCGCACCAGGTTGGCGGTGATCAACAAATCTTTGGAACGCCCGGACTGGGAAATACAGATCGCCACGTCGGTCGGTTTCAACGTGACCGCCGACATCGCCTGCATGTGCGGGTCGGAATACGCCGCCGCTGTCAGCAACAAACGGAAGAACTTATGCTGGGCATCGGCCGCCACTGCACCCGACGCACCAAAGCCATAGAACTCGACCCGCTGAGCCTGAGACATGAGCGACACAGCACGCTGCAACTCCACCGGATCGAGCTTCTCGCGAACCTCCATCAGCGTGTGCAGGGTGGTGTCGAAGATTTTCAGGCTGTAGTCAGCGACCGAGTCGTCCTCATGAATCGCGAATTGCCCGAAGCTCGCGCCGGCAGCCAGGCTCTGTGCCAGCTTCAGCTTCAAGTCCTGGAAACCGGAGCAACCGATGGCGCGGCAGAACCGCACGATGGTCGGTTCGCTGATGCCCACGTTGTGGGCCAGGTCGGCCATGGAGCTGTGCATCACCGCCGCAGGATCAAGCAGCACGTGGTCGGCGACCTTGAGCTCCGACTTGCGTAAGAGGTGGCGTGACTGGGCGATGTGTTGCAGCAGATTCAAAGGGCTGGACTCTTTGTTATTGGCAGGTGCCGGGGATGTAGCACGCTTGTAGTTATACTACATGAATCGGCTTTTTGCCTGCTCAATGCGTAACTCGATGTCCCCATTTCACGCCACATGCGCTCCATGTAGCCCTTACAAGGGTTTCGCGTCCGCACGCAACAGCCCCGCCAGGTCATCGGCCTCGACCGGGCGGCTAATCAAATAACCCTGCACTTCATCGCAGTGCTCGGCTTTCAAAAACTCCAACTGCTCTGCCCGCTCCACACCCTCGGCCACCACTTTGAGCGACAGGCCGTGCGCCATGGCAATGATTGCCCGGGTGATCGCCGCATCCTCGCTGCCCTCCCCCAGACCGCGGATAAATGCCTGATCGATCTTCACGTAATCCACAGGGATGCGCTTGAGATAGCTCAAGGACGAATAACCCGTGCCGAAATCGTCGATCGCCAGCTTCACGCCCAGATCGCGCAATTGCTGGAAGGTCGCAATGATGTGCTCGACGCTGTCCAGCAACTGACTTTCGGTGAGTTCCAGCTCCAGGTAGTGCGGCGCCAGACCGGTTTCTTCCAGCACCTGACGCACCAGGCTGACCAGTTTGCCCTGACGCAATTGATGCACCGACAGATTGACCGACACCCGTATCGGTTCAAGCCCCTGACGCTGCCACTCACAGGCTTGCCAGCAAGCCTGACGCAGCACGAACTCGCCGATCGGGCCGATCAACCCGGTTTCCTCGGCCAGGCCGATGAAGTCCCCCGGCGGCACGCGGCCCATGGTCGGGTGATCCCAACGCACCAGCGCCTCGGCGGCATTCAGCCGGCCCGTGGCGAGGCACAGCTTCGGTTGGTAAAACACCTTCAGTTGCTTCTCTTCGATGGCCTTGCGCAGCTGATTTTCCAGCTGCAAGCGCTCCAGCGTGCTGGCTTGCAGGCTGTCGGTGTAGAACTGGAAGTTATTTCCGCCCAAGTGCTTGGCGTGCTGCATGGCCATATTCGACTGATGGACCAGCGCGGAAATTTCTCGCGCGTTGTCCGGCAACATACTGATGCCCATGGACGCGCTAACCACCAGTTCATGGCCCTCGACAGTGATCGGCAAACGCAGCTTGGTCGACAGTCGGGTCGCCACCCGCGCCAGGCTCGACAGGTTGCCGTAGGCATTGAACAACACGGCAAACTCATCGCCGGATAAGCGAGCGATGGTGTCCGCTTCAGGCAACGCATTGACCAGCCGCCGAGCCATTTTCTGCAAGAGCTGGTCGGCGATTTCATGGCCAAGGCTGTCATTGAGCAGCTTGAAGCGATCCAGATTGATGTGCAGCAACGCCAGACTGCGGTAGCCGCCCTGGCGCACCCGCTGATGAGCTTCGCTTAGCCGTTCGCGGAATAGAGAACGGTTGGCCAGGCCCGTTAATTCGTCGTAATGCGCCAGGTAACGCATGCGCTCTTCAGATTCGCGCCGTGCCGACAGATCGGCGAAGAAGCCTACAATATGGCTCACATTTCCCCGAGCATCGCGCACAGCGTTCAGTTGCAACCATTGCGGATACAACTCGCCATTCTTGCGGGTTTCTACCAGCTCGCCCTGCCAACTGCCGTGCTGCTCCAGCGCCTGATGAATCGCCGTGTAGTGCCGGCGGGCATCCCGGCTGCACGGCAACTCGACCACGTTGCGTCCGATCATGTCTTCAATTTCATAGCCTGTGACTCGGCTGAAGGCCTGGTTGACCGCGATCAGCGCGTAATTCGGATCGAAAATCACGATGCCTTCGCTGGCGGCTTCGAACACCGTCGCGGCCAGTTGCCGTTGCTCTTCCAGAGCTTTGCTGTCGCTGATGTCGCGACGGGTTCCGACCATGCGGATCACCCGGCCATTTTCGCCGCGCTCAACCGCTCGACCTCGGTCCTCGATCCAGACCCAATGGCCATCGCCGTGGCGCACGCGGTACTCAATTTGATAATCCTCGCTGCGGCCCTTCAGATGCTCGACCAGCGCACGCTTGAGCGACGGCAAGTCATCGGGGTGCAGGCGCGGCTTGAGGTGGCGAAGCATCGCCGTCACGAATTCCGGCTCCAGGCCGAACAACTCCTGAAGATGGGTGTGATGGACTTCGTCGGTTTGCAGGTTCCAGTCCCACAACCCGAGTTCACTGGCCTTCAACGCCAGCGCCAGACGCGCTTCACTCTTGCTCAGGGCCTGATTGGCGGCGTCCAGCTCCAGGCTGCGCTGGGCAACACGGCTTTCCAGCTCGATCTGAATTTGCCGCAACTCGTCTTCGGCACGACGGCGCTGGTCGATTTCCTTGGCCAGCTTTTGATTGAGCTGGTCGCTGCAGCTTTGAGCCTGCTGCAAGTGCTCGATCAGTGCCTGATTCTGGAAGCGCCGCAACAGTCCGCTATCGATGAGCCGATTGACCTGCCAGGCGACCACACTCAAGGCGCCCAGCAAAATCAGGCCGAACCAGCCCCAGCCCTGATCTTGCTCATCGCCGCCCCAGAA
This sequence comes from Pseudomonas sp. GL-B-26, assembly GCF_019947405.1. NCBI lineage: Bacteria > Pseudomonadati > Pseudomonadota > Gammaproteobacteria > Pseudomonadales > Pseudomonadaceae > Pseudomonas > Pseudomonas sp. GL-B-26. The sequence goes on from NZ_JAGYGJ010000016.1 coordinate 26,244, forward strand.
CAGATAGCCGATGGCCGGTAACAGACAGGGCAAGGTAAAGGACAGGAACGCCGGCAGGCTGACCGCGTAGGCAACGCTGGCCGAAAGCGCTGCGGCACCAATCAGGCCGAACACCCAGGCTTGTTGCATGAAGTTATCGGCGGGTACTAGCGCAATGCCGGCGCCGGCCAAGGTCAGGCCGGTCATGGCCGAACCCAGCAAAAACATGCGGCGCCAGATCGGATGGGCCTGACGGTTGGGTATCGCCGAATCGAAGGCCGCGACTTGAATCACCCGCAACGCCACCAGTGACAGCAGCCACACCAGCCAGACGCTGACCAGGAAGTAACGCTGCGGACTCCAAAGCAAGCCAGCGCAGACCAGACCATTGATCAACATGAACAACGTGGGCAGCAACGAGCCCTGATAAAGCAGACGCGTGCGTTCGACCGCCATTTCCATGGCGTACTGTTTGCGGATAACCCGGGGCTCCACAACGGGGCCCGACAGGTCGGTGCTGAGGGTCATAGGCAATGTTCTTGTTCTTATAATGGTGAGCATGAGCCCGAAACGTCGACGGAGCATACACAAGCAAATGCCCGGACCAAACTGCTCCAGATCATAAAATCGACAAAAACTGCAGCCCCCCATACCCGCTGAAAAGCCTCGGAGCGAGCCCCGCCACCGCCTGCAGCCAGTGACCGACCGGTCGTCATCCGTGCTTCTTTCATCGGCTAATGCAAAGCTCGGTTTGCCCGGTGTGACGGCGCACCCTAGAATGCCCCGATGCGCGATGATCTCTCCCTTCTGCTGAACTCCCTCAACGATGCCCAACGCCAGGCCGTAGCTGCCCGCGTGGGTCGTCAGTTGGTCCTGGCCGGTGCTGGTTCCGGTAAAACCCGAGTGCTGGTGCACCGTATCGCCTGGTTGATCCAGGTCGAAAACGCCTCGCCCCACTCCATCCTGTCGGTGACCTTCACCAATAAGGCCGCTGCCGAGATGCGTCATCGCATCGAGCAGCTGATGGGTATCAACCCGGCCGGCATGTGGGTCGGCACCTTCCACGGCCTGGCGCACCGCTTGTTGCGGGCGCACTGGCAGGAAGCCGGCCTGAGCCAGACTTTCCAGATTCTCGACAGCGACGACCAGCAACGGCTGGTCAAGCGGGTGATCCGCGAGCTGGGCCTGGACGAGCAACGCTGGCCGGCCCGTCAGGCCCAGTGGTTCATCAACGGGCAGAAAGACGAAGGTCTGCGTCCGCAACACATTCAAGCCAGCGGCGATCTGTTTCTGGCAACCATGCGCAGCATTTATGAAGCCTATGAGGCTGCGTGCCTGCGCGCTGGCGTGATCGATTTCTCCGAACTGCTGCTGCGCGCCCTCGACTTGTGGCGCGATCACCCGGGCTTGCTGGCTCATTATCAGAAACGCTTCCGGCACATTTTGGTGGACGAGTTCCAGGACACCAACGCCGTGCAGTACGCCTGGTTGCGTCTGCTGGCCAAGGGCGGCGACAGCCTGATGGTGGTCGGCGACGACGATCAGTCGATCTATGGCTGGCGCGGCGCGAAAATCGAAAACATCTATCAGTATTCCGACGATTTTCCAGATGCCGAAACCATTCGTCTGGAGCAGAACTACCGCTCCACCGCCGGCATCCTCAAAGCGGCCAACGCCCTGATCGCCAATAACACCGGACGCATGGGCAAAGAGCTGTGGACCGACGGCGGCGAAGGCGAAGCGATCAACCTGTACGCCGCGTTCAACGAACACGATGAAGCACGTTACGTGGTGGAAACCATCGAAAGCGCGCTGAAAACCGGCTTGGCCCGCAGCGACATCGCGATTTTGTACCGCTCCAACGCCCAATCACGCGTTTTGGAAGAAGCCTTGCTGCGTGAGCGCATTCCGTACCGCATCTATGGCGGTCAGCGCTTCTTCGAACGGGCAGAAATCAAAAACGCCATGGCCTACCTGCGCTTGCTGGAAGGTCGCGGCAACGATGCAGCGCTGGAGCGGGTGATCAACGTTCCGGCCCGCGGTATCGGTGAGAAAACCGTAGAAGCGATCCGCGACCATGCCCGTCACAGCGATGTGTCGATGTGGGAAGCCATGCGCCTGCTGGTCGCCAATAAAGGCCTGACCGGTCGCGCTGCTGGCGCGCTCGGTGCCTTTATCGAGTTGATCGAGAACCTCGCCGCCAAGTGCATGGAAATGCCGCTGCATCTGATGACCCAGACCGTCATCGAGCAGTCGGGGCTGATCGCCTACCACGAAGCGGAAAAAGGCGAGAAAGGCCAAGCCAGGGTAGAAAACCTTGAGGAACTGGTCAGCGCCGCACGCAACTTCGAAAACGCTGAAGAAGACGAAGACCTGACGCCATTGGCGGCGTTCCTCGGTCATGCGTCGCTGGAAGCCGGGGACACTCAGGCTGACGAGCACGAAGACAGCATTCAGTTGATGACCTTGCACAGCGCCAAGGGTCTGGAATTCCCTTATGTGTTCCTGGTGGGCATGGAAGAAGGTCTGTTCCCGCACAAGATGAGCCTTGAAGAACCGGGTCGTCTTGAAGAGGAGCGCCGTTTGGCCTACGTCGGTATCACCCGGGCGATGCAGAATCTGGTGATGACCTATGCTGAAACCCGACGCCTGTACGGCAGCGAGACTTACAACAAGGTGTCGCGTTTCGTACGTGAAGTGCCGAAAGGCCTTATCCAGGAAGTGCGGCTGTCCAACAGCGTCAGCCGTCCGTTCGGCGGTGGTCAGCAGCAGAGCTCCAGCAGCCTGTTTGGCGGTAGCGAGATCCCGGACACCGGGTTCAGCCTCGGCCAAGCCGTACGCCATTCGGTGTTTGGCGACGGCGTGATCCTGAACTTCGAAGGTGCCGGGGCTCAGGCCCGGGTGCAGGTGAACTTCAGCGAAGGCAGCAAGTGGCTGATGCTGGGCTACGCGAAGCTGGAAGCGGTATAAAGACAACCGAGAGCTTTTTGTGGGAGCGGGCTTACTCGCGAAGGCAGCACCGCGGTGTATCAGAGGCACCGCGTCATCGTTCTTCGCGAGCAAGCCCGCTCCCACAGGTTGATGCCCTGACTCCTACAAAACTTATCCACTCGTCTTACAGACCAAAGTTAACAGGCCTTATTGCGCTGACTGAAGCTGAACACAACCTGTCAGGCAAAAGCCCGAAACACTCTGCCGCTAGCCAGTAACTCTTCAGCTGTGCAACATGGCGCGCGTGCCATCCACAAATGGGAATTCCCTTTATGAAACGTTTTCTTAGCATCGCCATGGCGTTGTGCATCGGCCTGACGATGAGCCTCGACGCCAACGCCAAGCGCTTTGGTGGCGGCAAGAGCTCCGGCGCTGCGCCGACTCACCAGACCAGCCAAATGGCTCCTTCTTCTCCTGGCGTAGGCGGTGCTGCTGCCACTGCCGGTGCGGCCGGTGCCGCGGGCGTTGCTGCCAAGGCTGGCGGTGCTTCGCGCTGGCTCGGCCCTCTGGCCGGTATCGCTGCCGGTGGCCTGCTGGCGTCCATGTTCATGGGCGGCGGCTTCCAGGGTATGCAGATCTTCGACATCCTGATCATGGCCGTTATCGCCTTTCTGGTCTTCCGTTTCATCGCCGCTCGTCGTCGCAAGCAGCAGGAGCACATGGCTCCAGCTGGCGCACCGATGCAGCGTGAAGTGTTCGAGCAGAAACCAGCGGCCATGGGTTCGATCTTCGGCGGCTCGGCAGCACCGGTTGCCGCTCGTCCGGTAATCAATGCTCCGGCCTGGTTCAATGAGAAGAACTTCATTGAAGCGGCCCGCAACCACTTCCAGTCCCTGCAGCAACACTGGGACGCCAACGAAATGGACAAGATCGCCGAGTTCGTGACCCCGCAACTGCTGGAGTTCCTCAAGCGCGAACGTGCCGATCTGGGCGACGGTTTCCAGTCCACCTACATTGATAACCTCAATGTTCAACTGGACGGCGTAGATGACCGTGCCGACAAGACCATCGCCACCCTGACCTTCACCGGTGTGTCGAAGACCTCGCGTTTCGACCAGGGCGAAGTGTTCAGCGAAAGCTGGAACATGGAACGTCCGCAGGGCGAGAACCAGCCTTGGCTGGTCGCCGGTATCCGCCAGAACGGCTGATCCCCACTGCGTTAAGCATGCTGTAATGAAAACCCCGGCCTTGGCCGGGGTTTTCTATTTCGCGGTTGCATCTATAGCGAGCTACTGTATAAACCGCCCCAACTAAACCGCGCCATCAAGCAAGAGGATCCCGGACGTGGAAGAAATCATCGAACAACTGCGTGAAGCCAACGAACCGGTACCGGTCCCCTTGGAGTTACCCGACGAAGATCAATTGGTGGAAATCGAAGAACAGCTGTTCATCGACATTCCATTCGTCTTCAGAGAATTTTTGCTGACCGTCAGCGACGTCGTCTACGGCAGCCTGGAGCCGGTGACTGTTACCGACCCGCAATCCCACACCTACCTGCCGGACGTTGCCGCCAACGCCTGGGATGCGGGTGTTGATCGCAGCATGATTCCGATCTGCCAGGACGGTGACAACTACTACCTGGTCGAAGAAGACGGCACCGTGGTGCTGTGGTTGGCCGAAGAAGAGCTGATCGCCGAAGAAACCTGGGAATCGGTGTGGCACTGGGCGCGGGACGTCTGGCTGGAAAGCTAAGACGCCTGACGCGCCACAGGGTTAATGCCCGGACGAATCCTTGTGGTTGTCCAATGTTTCGAGCAACGCCACCTGCATCCGCGTGTGCACGCGGATGAACCAGCGCCAGAGCAGCGCCGCTACAGCGGCCGCAACGACGACGATCAGCACCAGCAACTTGTTGGTCGGCAGAATACTGGCCGACAAGGCTGCCAGCAGCAGGAAAATCACTAGTAGCGAAAGGATCGGGATCACTTCGGCGATCACCCGACGCACTCGCTGCGTGTGGCGGCCGGCCATCTCCGGCTTCACGCCCATCTCCGCCAACAGCATCGAGAGCGCCTTGAGCTTGCGATAGGCGGCGATCAGGAACGGCAGCGACAACAGCAACGCCCCACCCCAGATCAACGCTTTCTGCCAGCTCGGGCCACTGATCCAGTCTTGCAGGTAAGTGGACATGCGCTCGGCGAAATAAGCGCCCGAGAAGAAGATCGCAATCACCAGCGCCAGATTGACGCCCACCTGCAACAGAATCCGCCGAATCATCGACGCCAACAGCGCACCCTCGCCCTGAGGCTGGATGCTGCGCAGCCATTCGCCGTACATCCCCAATACCCTGCCCAGTCGCTTCGGCACCACCGCGGCAAGCTTGATCGACAGCGGATCAGCCGCGCGGATCAGGTAGGGCGTCAGCAACGTGGTGATCACCGAGACGGCTACGGCGACCGGATAAAGGAAGTTGCTGGTGACCTGCAACGTCATGCCCAGCGCCGCGATGATGAAAGAAAATTCGCCAATCTGCGAAAGCCCCATCCCGACGCGAAGTGAGGTGCGTCCATCATTGCCAGCGATAAAGGCGCCAAGACCACAAGAAAACATCTTGCCCAGCACCACGGCCACGGTGATCACCGCAATCGGCCACGCGTATTGCAGCAGGATCATCGGATCGAGCATCAGCCCAATGGCGACAAAGAAGATCGCACTGAACAGATCGCGAACCGGTTCGATCAAGCGCTCGATTTTCAGCAATTGCCGGGATTCAGCCATGATCGCGCCAATCAGGAAGGCACCGAGCACCATGCTGTACTCAAGTTTGACCACCAGCAAACAGAAGCCGAAACACAGCCCCAACACGGTGATCAGCAGCATTTCATTGCTTTCGAACTTCGCCACGTAGGCCAGTAATCGTGGCACCAGCAGGATGCCGATGACCAGTGCGACGATCATGAACAGCGAGAGCTTGCCGACCGTGGAAAATACTTCGCCGGAACTGACCGTGCCGCTGACCGCGATGCTCGACAGCAAGGCGATGATGCCGATGCCAAGGATGTCTTCAACGATCAGCACACCGAAAATCAGCTGCGCGAAGCGCTCGTTCTTCATCTTCAGATCGTTGAGCGCCTTGACGATGATGGTGGTTGAGGAAATCGCCAGGATCGCGCCAAGGAACAGCGAGTCCATGGTGTTCCAATCGAACCAGCGACCTATCTCGTAGCCGATCCAGATCATCAGCACGATTTCCAGGAACGCCGCGATGAACGCCGTGGCGCCGACCTTGAACAGCTTGCGCAGGCTGAACTCCAGGCCCAGGCAGAACATCAGGAAAATCACCCCGAGTTCGGCAAGGGTTTTAATGGTTTCTTCATCGTGGATCAGGCTGAACGGCGGGGTGTGCGGACCGATGACGAAGCCGGCGACGATGTAGCCGAGTACCACCGGTTGTTTGAAGCGATGAAACAGCACGGTCACCACACCCGCGATCAACATGATCACTGCCAGATCTTGAATAAAACTGATGGCATGCATGGTGTGGGGCTCCTTAAGGGGGACTTTTGGAGGTTAACACCACGACTTCCGCTGCAAAGGCGGTGCAATATATGGAAACAGATCGATCCGGGCGTGACGGCAGCCACCCGCCCGGCGTCCCGATAACTGTTGGTTTGAAAAAGCTGACAAGGCGCCCGCAGAGGTGCCGCCCTCCCGAAATTCTGCCTTGAACCGTGAGAACGCTATGGAACCCGGAAACGCACAACTGTCGATGACGGTATTGATGACCCCCGACATGGCCAACTTCTCTGGCAATGTCCACGGCGGTACCTTGCTCAAGTACCTCGACGAAGTGGCCTACGCCTGTGCCAGCCGTTATGCCGGCCGCTACGTGGTGACCCTGTCGGTGGATCAGGTGATTTTCCGCGAGCCGATTCATGTCGGCGAACTGGTGACTTTTCTGGCCTCGGTCAATTACACCGGCAACACCTCCATGGAGGTGGGCATCAAGGTGGTGACCGAAAACATCCGCGAGCGCTCGGTGCGCCACACCAACAGCTGCTTCTTCACCATGGTCGCAGTGGATGACGACCGCAAACCGGCTGCTGTCCCGCCACTGCAACCGCAGAACAGCGAAGACAAACGCCGCTACATGCAAGCTCAGCAACGTCGGCAGATTCGTCAGGAACTGGAAAAGCGTTATCAGGACATCAAGGGCGACGCCTGAGCTGTTCAGTGAGCTTGATGTCGTTCGTTAGATAGTCTTCGCGAGCAAGCCCGCTCCCACACGGGATCTGCTGTGAACACAAAATTTGTGTACGACGGAGACCAAATGTGGGAGCGGGCTTGCTCGCGAATGGGTTCAACGCGGAACTCAGAGACTGATCGCCGTCGCCTCGAACCGCACCCGTGGATGGGCAATTCGGTCCTGAGCCCGTACCAGTTCCAGCTCATAGCTGGAGCAAGCCTGGGTTTCCAGCAGCACTTCATGCACCGCCGACGCAGCGAATTCAAAAGCCGCCACCAGGCTATCGCCCAACAGCACGCGAGCCAGAAACAGTCCGGAGGTCAGGTCGCCGACGCCCACCGGCTGACGCGGGAACGCCAGCAGCGGACGGCGCAGATGCCAGCTGTCTTCGGCCGTCACCAGCAACATCTCGAAAACATCCGCCGGTTTACCGGGATAGTCCAGATGCTTGACCAGCACAGCCTTCGGACCACGCGCCAGCAACGCTCGCGCCATGGCCAGGCAATCGAACAACGATTGCGGCTTGCGCCCCGAAAAGCTGTCCAGCTCCAGCTGGTTGGGGCACATGAAGTCCGCCACGGCAGCCGCCTCCTCCAGCAGGAAATCGCTAACTTCCGCGGGCACGCTGCAACCCTTCTCCGGATGGCCCATCACCGGGTCACACAGATACAGTGCCTTGGGATTCATCGACTTGATCCGCGCCACACCTGTCAGGATCGCCCGGCCCTGGGCAGCACTGCCGAGATAGCCGGACAATACCGCGTCGCAGTTGCCCAGCTCGCCAATCGCCGCGATGCCTTCGACCAGATCGGGAATCTGATGCGGCGCCAGCACTTCACCGGCCCATTGGCCGTACTGGGTGTGGTTGGAGAACTGCACCGTATTGAGCGGCCAGACATTCACCCCGACCCGCTGCATCGGGAAAACCGCGGCGCTGTTGCCAGCGTGGCCGAACACCACGTGGGACTGGATGGCGAGCAGATGGGGCGTACGTTTCATGCGGTGAGTTTTCCGTCAAACGATTGAAATTCAAGCCGCGCAGTATGCGACTAAACGCAGCCTGTACGACAGACCGGCGACGCAGTTAAGCTGACACTATCTTGTTGGAGCAACGTGTTGATGCTGACCCTTGGAAATATCTTCGTCCTGATGCTGCTTGCCACCGGTGGCGCGTGGGTGTGGCACAACCATGGCTTGCGCGAGCGTGCGCTGGAGCGGGTCAAGCTGCATTGCGCAAAGCTCGGAATCGAGCTGCTGGACGGCAACGTGGCCTTGAAGAAGATAGCGTTCATTAAAGACGCCAACGGCCGGCGGCGCCTCGCCCGTGTGTATAACTTCGAATTCACCGTGACCGGTGAAAGCCGTCACAACGGCACCATCACCCAGTTCGGCGCTCACAGTGCGCAGATTGAGCTGGCGCCCTACCCAATGCCGTTCGACGACACGCCTGCGGTGACCGATGTAGTGAAACCGCGCGCTGAGGTCATCGAGATGAGCCAGTGGCGGCAAGAACACACTAAATGGCGTCCTTGATTCAAGTCGGGCTCGACCGGCAGTCGGCTAGATCTCTTTGCAATGAATCAACATCCTGCGGCTCACTGAAAATCAGCTCGATGCGCGAATCACGCCGCCATTCGCTGGGCTGCCAGTCCAGCGCCGAGTTTTCCAGCGCATTCGCCGAAACCCACCCGTCGACGCTGTGGATAACCAGTTTCGCCCGCCGCCAGGCAAGGCTTTCAAGCCAACGGCCAACGAGCGTCGCATCGAAAGCCTGACTTGGATGCCAGCGCCACCCAACACTCCAGCCGCCCTCCTGTTCCTGGCTCAAGCAAATTGGCAGCACAGGATCGGTCCAGATGGCCGGCAACTGCGCCAATCCTTTGGGTGCAACAAAGTTATCCACACCCGCTACAGCCTGAACCCCAAACCCCGGCAACTCACTCAATGGCAACGCGGCTTGCTGCGTCCAGTACAACGGACGCGCCGGCAACTGTGCGGCGATTCGCTGGCGATCAGCGTCGTCGATATTTTCGGCTTTATTCATCAGCAATAGCCCGGTGCTCTTGAGCGCTTCCTGTTGCGCCACCGGCAGCGGTTTGCCGGCAGCAAGTGCCTGGGCGTCCAGCACCAGCACGCAGGGTTGAACAGCCAACACGCCTTGCCACGGCGCCTCACTCAATTGCCGGAGCAATTGCGCCGGATGTCCAAGCCCGGAGGGCTCGATGAACAGCCGATCCGGCCGCGCCTTGCGCAGCAAACGCCCGAGGCCGATCTGAAACGGCGCACCATTCACGCAACACAAACAGCCCCCGGCCACTTCACCCAGTGCGATACCATCGGTGTCCTGGGTCAGCAACGCAGCGTCGAGGCCAATCTGACCGAACTCGTTGATCAGCACCGCCCAACGCTCATTCGCCGGCCGCTGCGCCAGCAGGTGCTTGATCAGGCTGGTCTTGCCGGCACCCAAGGGGCCAGCAATGACGTGCGTGGGAATATTCTGCAACATGGTCGAAGTTTTCTGAGGAGGTAAAGGATGCGGTTGATGGGGTTGTCGGTGCTCTTGGCGCTCATGTCCGGCGACGCGCTGGCTCAGGCTTGCGTGGTACATAGCACGGCTGCGCGACTCGACGTGAAAGTCTGCCAGCAGAACCGCAACATCCCGGAAAAGCTATTCGCCGATGGTTTCTGCCAGCCGAACCTTCCCGGCCAGAAAGTCGAAGTGCAGTACGTCGACCAATGCCCCACCGGCGCGTTCGGCGTGTGCAGCAACGCCCAAGTCGCCAATATGCCTTACCGGCAGGATATTCACTATTACGGCGTAGCCACGGATGCGGCGTATTTGAAGCCGTTTTGCGAAGCCCAGAGCCAGGGAACCTGGCTCAAGCCGTGAGCTGCTAGCTCAGCCAGTCGAGCGTCAGGATCAACCGCCGCTCACCGGACGCAAGCTGTGGCGAGCGATGAATAAGGCCGAAGCCTTCGTTGCCATGCCATTTCTCGCCTTTGAGCAACGCGACTTCGCCGCTGGCGATCTGCTCGATCAGCGGACCGTCCTGGGGTTCGGCTTCGGCGTTGCCCAATTGTCGGCGATCCATCGCACCTTCCTTCAGCCACTGGCTGCCGATTCCGCAATACGTGGTGATCAGCCGCACCGGCACATGATCGACGTGGAAACGCGGGCACATGGCCTTGTCCAGGACCCGCAGGCGCAGGCCGATACGCTTGGCGCCCAGCAAACAGGCGAAAGCACTGACCAGCCAGGCGACGTCGGCGATGAAACCTTCGTAACCTTCTAGATCACTGAAACCTGAGGCTAATCCATGAAGATTGGGTTCGGTGTCATCGCTGGGCAGTTCCAGGACCAGCGACTCGGCCAACGGCTCGTTCAGGGACAGCAGCAAACGCCCGAAATCAGCGATGTGCGCCGGCAGTTGGCGCTGCCAAACGGTGAGGTTTACGCCGTCATCCAGTATTCTGGGGAGCGCTTGCGGCGTCTCACCTTGAACCTGATGAATGATCGGCCGCAGTTTCAGACTGGGTGCCAACATCAGGCTGCCGCCTCTTCGTGCCACGGGCCAAATGGATCTGGCAGTAGTCGCCAGCCCTCGATGCCTAACGCCATTTCATCGTCGGTCAGCAGGCAACTGTCGAGTTCAGCGGTGAGTTGCGCGAAGTCGATGTTCTGGCCGATGAACACCAGTTCCTGGCGGCAATCGCCAGTGGTTGCGGTCCAGTTTTCCATGATCCCGGCGGTGCTTTCTTCGTCCTGCGGCCACTGGGTTTTCGGCACGAAACGCCACCAGCGTCCGGCGAAACCATGGCGCATCAATCCACCGGCCTGAGACCAGCTGCCGGCGTCCATGTGCTTGCTGGCCAGCCAGAAGAAACCCTTGGAGCGCAGCAGTTTGCCGTTCACCCACGGGCGGTCGATGAAGCTGAAAAAGCGCTGCGGATGAAACGGTCGGCGGGCTCGGTAGGCTGTCGAGGCGATGCCGTATTCCTCGGTTTCCGGCACGTGTTCGCCACGCAGTTCCTGTAACCAGCCCGGCGCCTGAGCGGCCTTTTCGAAGTCGAAACGGCCGGTATTGAGGATCTTCGCCAAGGGAATTTCACCCATGACCATCGGGATAATTTCCGCCTGGGCGTTAAGCCGCTCAAGGATCGCGATCAGCTCCTGGCGTTCGCTGCTGCTGATCAAGTCGATCTTGCTGATCAGAATCACGTCGGCGAATTCGATCTGCTCGATCAACAGGTCGGTGATCGAGCGTTCGTCCTCTTCACCCAAGGTTTCACCACGGGATGCGAGGCTTTCGGCGGCCTGATAATCGAGCAGGAAGTTCATGCCATCGACCACGGTGACCATGGTGTCGAGCCGGGCGATGTCGGCCAGGCTCTGCCCTTCTTCATCGCGGAAGGTGAAGGTTTCCGCCACGGGCAGCGGCTCGGAAATGCCAGTGGACTCGATCAATAAATAATCAAAGCGACCCTCCTTGGCGAGTTTGCTCACTTCTTCCAGCAAGTCTTCGCGCAAGGTGCAGCAGATGCATCCATTGCTCATCTCCACCAGTTTTTCTTCCGCGCGGTTCAGGCTGACATCGCGCTGGACTTCGCCGCCATCGATGTTGATTTCGCTCATATCATTGACGATCACGGCGACGCGCAGCTTCTCGCGATTGCGCAGCACGTAGTTGAGCAGCGTACTTTTGCCAGCGCCGAGAAAGCCCGACAGGACGGTTACGGGGAGACGATTGGGCATCAGGTATTCCTCACAGAGATGCCCGGTCGCAGTGTCGGGCTTAACTTAATGTTATAGTATAACAACACAATCAAGCCACTCTCCTCTTGCCCACGATGACAAAGGGCACGATGCTCAAGCCCGTTCGGTCTGTGAGAAATTCTATGCGTGTAGCCCTGAAAATAGCGCTGATGAGCTTTTCGCTGCTGGTCGCTGTCGACGCCTGGGCGCAAATCCCGAGCCAGGCCAAATGCACCCGAAGCGCCAATCTGCTGGCCTGCGTGGATAGCGACGGCAACGCGTACAGCGTCAACACCGTCGGAAGCACGATCTATCTGCGGGGCTTCGAAGCGGCCGGAAAACGCCATTGGGCGCAGACCAACAGTCGCTACGGACAACTCACGTTCTTCACTGGGCTCGCTTCCGATGGCGAGGCCTGGGTCGGCTACAACCGTCGCGTCGGCTGGACCACGATCAATCGGTTTTCCAGTTCCGGTGGCAGCAGTGGCAAGTTCACCTGTAGCCGAATTACGGGATGTTAGGCCTGGGATTTTTTCTGCTCTTGCTGCCAAGCGATGTAGCTGTTTACCGGCGGATTTTTCTGGAAATAGCGCTGTAAACCTTCGAATAAACCATTGGCTACGGCCTGCTGGTGGCGCGCGGTGACCAGTCGCTGACTGTCGCGAGCGTTGGAGATGAAGCCGGTTTCCACCAGGATCGACGGCACGTCCGGCGACTTCAGCACCGCAAATCCCGCTTGTTCCACACGCTTCTGATGCAATGTGGTGATGCCAGCCAGACTGCCGAGCACCGTGTTGCCCAGCTGCAAGCTGGCGGCGAGGGTCGCGTTCATCGACATGTCGAGAATGACCCCGGCGAGCATCGGGTCCTTGTCTTTGAGGTTGAGCAGGCTGGTAGCGCCCAGCAGGTCTGCGCCGTTCTCTCGTTGCGCTATGAAACGCGCCGTCGCCGACGTTGCTCCACCCTCGGACAGGCAGTAGACCGAAGCGCCCGACGCGGTGAGACGCGGCGCCGCATCGGCATGCACCGAGATGAACATGTCGGCGTTGTGCTTGCGAGCGATCTCCACACGCTTGCGCAACGGGACGAAGAAGTCGTCGTTGCGCACCAGTTTCACGTCGAAGCCCTTCTCGCGTTTCAGCCGTTTGGCCAATAGCTGGGCGATGGACAGCACCACGTCTTTCTCACGCTCACCTTTGGCGCCGACCGCTCCCGGATCTTTGCCGCCGTGACCAGGGTCGACCACGACGATGATGTCGCGCTTGGGGTGAGCCTTGTCGACGGTCGGCTCGGGCGCAGCCGCCATTTGTAACGGCGCAGTCGCCTTCAGATCGAGTACCAGTCGATGTCCCTGACCGTCCTGTGGCGGCAGCAGAAAACTGGCGAGCTGCACTGGGCCGCTGAGGTCGAGGACGATCCGCGTATCGCCATGGCCGAAGGGCCCGGAGCGGATAGAGCGAATCACAGTGTTGTTGAGCATCAACTGACTGAAGTCGCCACTCAGGTTAGCACCACTCAGATCGATGATCAGCCGTTCGGGAGCGCTCAGGGAAAACGTCTTGTATTGCACCGGCCCGCTCAGATCGAACACCAATCGCAACTTGTCATCCGAACGCCAGAGCCGCGCATTGCGAATTTGTGTGGCCGAGACGCCAAACGGTAAAGCGAAGGCCGCGCTGGCCAGGATCAAGTTCAACAACTGACGTCTGTGCATGATGAAAGCCTGTTCATGAAAAAGGCATGGTCGATTTTAATGTAATAACATAACATACAGAATCGACTCCCACGATGGACCTGCTCATGAATGCGCTGACTCTGCCGGATATCGCCGCGCAGGCCTCACGCCAAGCCCTGCCACTCGACTGGGTGGGCATGTGCGGCATTGCTCTTCCTGTTTTATTCGATGGCCAACGAATGAGTGCAAAGGCCGATGCGGGCGTTAGCCTCGACGATGGAGAGGCGCGCGGTATTCATATGTCGCGGCTGTACTTGGCGCTGGAAATGCTTGAGGGAGAAAACCTGACACCCGCCTTGTTGCGGCAAGTTTTGCAAAGTTTCCTCAAGACTCATGAAGGACTGTCCAACAGCGCGTACTTAAAAATTCACACCGATTTACTGCTCAAAAGACCGGCGCTTGTCAGTCCATTGGCCGGCTGGAAAACCTATCCAGTAAGCATCGAAGCACGTTTGAAAAACGCAATGTTCCACGTGGAACTAAAAATCGACGTGCCTTATTCCTCGACTTGCCCGTGTTCGGCCGCGCTTTCCCGGCAGTTGATTCAACAGCAATTCATCGATGACTTCGCCAACAAGCCGTTGCAACATGCCGATGTTTTGGCTTGGCTCGGCTCCACAAAAGGCATCGTCGCAACGCCTCACAGCCAACGGAGCACTGCGAGATTGCGGCTTCGAGTGGATGACTACCTGGATGACTTGCCGCTGATCGCGATCATCAACGACGCCGAAGCAGCCCTCGGCACCGCCGTACAAACCGCCGTAAAACGCGCCGACGAACAAGCCTTCGCGTTGGCCAACGGTCAGAACCTGATGTTCTGCGAAGACGCCGCCCGCCGTTTGAACCTGGCGCTGAAACGCTCCCCTGGCATCAACGCCTTCCACCTACGAGTCGTCCACGCGGAAAGCCTCCACGCCCACGATGCCGTCGCCGAAAGCCGCTGGAATTGGGAGGCCGCATGATCCGTTGCCAAGCCTTGCGTTGGGGTGCACCCGGCCAGCCACTGACTCCACCCGTGGATTTCGAACTGGCCCAAGGAAGTCTCACCGCCGTAATCGGTGCGAACGGTTCGGGTAAAAGCAGCCTGCTGAAAGTCATCGCTGGCTTGCAAAAACCGCTGACCGGCAAAGTCATCCTGGATGTTCCACGCAAGGGCAAGCTCTCGTTCCTTCCACAGCAACAACACCTGGATCGCCAATTCCCCATCAGCTTGCAAGAGTTAGTGGCCGCCGGTTTCTGGGGTAGCACGCAGTCTCCCGAGATACGCAGACAACGCCTCAAAGTCGTGCTGGAAAACTGGTGTCTGGGCGGACTGGAACAGCGCCCGTTGATGGCCTTGTCCGGCGGCGAATTACAGCGTGCCCTGCTCGCCCGTTTGAGCCTCGCGGATTCGCCACTGCTGTTGCTCGACGAACCCCACGCCGCCCTCGACGAACTCGGTCAGGCGCTGCTCTGGAAACACATCCACGCCTGGCATGCCGAAGGCCGAACCCAGCTGATCGTGTGCCATGACCTGGCCGCCGTTCGCCAACACATTCCTCAAACGTTGCTGATCAAAAGCACCGGCTGCGTCATCGGGTCGAGCGTTGATCTGATCCATCAACAACCACATGCGCGGGTGGCCTGATGCTCGCTGTCGCTCATCTTTGGCAACCGTTCCACGAGTTCGTGTTTATGCGCCGAGCGCTGCTGGGTGGATTGGTCCTGGCGTGCAGCACGGCACCGTTGGGCGTGTTTTTGATCCTGCGACGGATGAGCCTGATCGGCGACGCCGTGGCTCACGGCATTCTGCCGGGGGCCGCTTTGGGCTTCTGGTTCGCCGGATTGAGTCTGCCGGCGCTGACCGTCGGCGGCCTCGGTGCCGGTCTCGGCATGGCTGGACTCGCCGCCTGGATCACCCGTCGCACCGGCCTGCGGGAAGACGCCAGTCTCGCCGCGATCTACCCGATATCCCTTGCCTGCGGTGTGCTGATCCTCGGCATCGCCGGCAAACGTCTGGACCTGTTGCACCTGTTGTTTGGCTCGGCCCTGGCAGTCGATGGCCCGACGTTGACCGGCATGCTCTGGGTCTCCGGCTTCAGCCTGATCGCCATGGCGCTCATCTACAAACCGCTGTTGCTGGACACCCTCGACCCACTCTTTCTGCAAACCGTCAGCCGACTTGGTCCCTTGGCTCACGGCGTATTTCTAACCCTTGTGGTGTTGAATCTGGTGATCGGTTTTCAAGCCATCGGCGCGCTGATGGTGGTCGGTTTGATGATGTTGCCCGCCGCCGCGTCGCGCTTCTGGAGTCGTCGCTTGCCGACGTTAATGGCCATCGCCGCCCTGCTCGGCTGCCTATCGGTGTGGCTCGGTTTGTTGCTGTCGTTCTACTTCTCGCTGCCCAGCGGCCCGGCGATCGTGCTGGTGGCTGGCGGTTTGTATCTGCTGTCCGTGGTGTTCGGACCGGTGCATGGTTTGCTGCGCCGCCCGCCTTTGCTCACATCCCAATGAGGTGTTACCCGATGCGCGTTCTACTCGTGCTGTTCAGTTTGCTGCTGTCGATGTCGCTGTCTGCTGCGGAAAAACTTCAGGTAGTCACCAGTTTCAGCATCCTCGCGGACATGACCCATCAAGTCGGCGGCGACCATATCCAGATCACCAACATGGTCGGCCCGGATGCCGATGCTCACACGTACGAGCCGACCCCGGACGACGCCAAGGCGTTGCTCAAAGCCAAACTCATCATCAAAAACGGCTTGGGTTTCGAGCCTTGGCTGGACCGTCTGGTGACCAGCACCGAGACCAAAGCGCCATTGATCAGCGCGAGTCGCGGCGTCATCCCGCGCTCCCTGGATGAAGATGGCGAGACGATTCCCGACCCGCACGCTTGGCACAATCTGGCGAACGCTGAGCTGTATATCAGCAACATCACCAAGGCGCTGATCGCCGCTGACCCGACGAACAAAGCCGACTACGAACGCAACAGTCAGACCTACCTGAAACAGATCTACGCGCTGCTTGCCGACGCCAAGGTCAAACTCGGTTCGCTGCCACCGGGCAATCGCAAAATCGTGACGTCCCATGACGCCTTCGGTTATCTCGGTCAGGCTTATGGCATCGACTTCATGGCCCCTCAAGGCCTGTCCACCGAGCGCGAACCGTCAGCCGCCGAAGTCGCTGCGCTGATCACCCAGATACGCCAAGCCAAGGTCAAAGCCGTATTCATGGAAAACATCAAGGATGCACGCCTGCTCAAGCAGATTGCCGATGAAAGCGGCGCGCACATCGGTGGCACGTTGTACTCCGATGCGCTCGCGGCCAGCGGGCCGGCCAGCACCTTCGCCGGGTTGTTCGAGTACAACCTCAACACCTTGTACGAGGCGTTGAGCAAGCCATGATCCGCAAGAATCCTTCGGGTGATTTACCATTGATTGCCGAGTCAGCGTACGTGGATAAAACCGCCATCATCTGCGGCAAAGTGGTGATCGGCAAAAACGTCTTCGTCGGTCCTTACGCGGTGATTCGTGCCGACGAAGTGGATGCCTCAGGCGAGATGGAACCGATCACCATCGGCGCCAACTCGAACATCCAGGATGGCGTGGTGATCCACTCCAAGTCCGGCGCGGCAGTGACCATCGGCGAGTTCAGCTCCATCGCCCACCGCTCGATCGTTCATGGTCCGTGCAAGGTCGGCGACCGGGTGTTTATCGGGTTCAACAGCGTGCTGTTCAACTGCGCAGTCGGTGACGGTTGCGTGGTGCGGCACAACTCGGTGGTCGATGGTCGCGACTTGCCCGAAGACTTCTACGTGCCCTCCACCACCCGCATCGGCCCGAAGACAGATCTGTCGCAGTTCCCACCGGTGAGCATCAGCGCCTCGGAGTTTTCCGAGGACGTGGCGCGCACCAACGTCGATCTGGTGCGCGGCTACAAAGCCCTGCAGAACGAGTTCTGACCATGAGCAGCGTGCTGATTCGCAATGCCCGGTTGGTGAACGAAGGTAGGGAGTTTGAGGGTGATCTGTTGGTGAGCAACGGCCGAATCGTGAAGATCACCAGCAGCATCCAAGGTGAAAATGCCGACGTGGAAATTGATGCACAAGGGCAATGGCTGCTGCCCGGAATGATCGACGACCAAGTGCATTTCCGCGATCCAGGCTCGCCAGACAAGGGCAGCTTCTACACCGAATCGCGGGCGGCGGTGGCCGGTGGCATCACCAGCTTCATGGACATGCCCAACACCCATCCGGCGACCCTGACCCTCAGCGCACTGGCCGACAAAAAGCGCCACGCGGCGATCAACTCCGTCGCCAATTACGGCTTTCATTTCGGCGTGAGCAACGACAATCTCGACACAGTCGCCAGGCTCAACCCCTGTGAAGTCGCCGGCGTCAAAGTGTTCATGGGCGCCTCGACCGGCAACATGCTGGTCGATGACCCAAAGATTCTGGAGCGGCTATTTGCCGAGGTGCCGACCCTTTTGTTGGCCCACTGCGAACACACGCCCAGCATCAACGCCAATGCCGCGAACCTGCGTGACTTGTTCGGCGAACACATTCCTGCTGCGGCCCACCCGCTGATCCGCAACGCCGAGGCCTGCTTTCGCTCTTCCTCTATGGCCGTGGACCTGGCCAGGCGTCACGGCACCCGACTGCACGTTCTGCACCTGACCACCGCCCGCGAACTGGCGTTGTTCGAAGACAAGCCGCTGGCCCAGAAACGCATCACCGCCGAAGTCTGCCTGCACCACTTGCTGTTCGATGACCGGGATTACCCGAGCCTCGGCAACCTGATCAAGTGCAACCCGGCGATCAAAACCCAGGCCGACCGCGATGCCTTGCGCGAAGCGTTGCTGAGCCATCGGCTCGACGTGATCGGCAGCGATCACGCGCCCCACACCTGGGCTGAAAAACAGCGACCGTACAGCCAGGCGCCTTCCGGTTTGCCGTTGGTGCAACACGCCCTGCCCGCGTTGCTGGAACTGGTCGCGGATGAAGTGTTGCCGATCACTACGCTCGTCGCAAAAACCAGTCACCGGGTCGCCGATCTGTTCGCCATTCCCGACCGAGGTTATCTGCGCGAAGGCTATTGGGCCGACCTCGTTCTGATCAAACCGGAACCTGGTGGCGTCGCCGTTTCCCAGCAGCCGATCCTGTCTCAATGCGGCTGGACACCTTTTGCCCGCAAGCGTTTCCGCCACAGCGTCAGCACCACGATCGTGTCGGGGCAAATTGCCTGGCACGACAAACGTCTTAATGACAACTGCCTGGGTTTACCACTACGGTTTATGCGCTAGCACTCGAGAGCACCGACATGATTCACATCACCCTGAGCGATGGTTCATTGCGTGAATACGACCAGCCACTGTCGGTGTACGAGCTCGCCGCGAGTATCGGACCCGGACTGGCAAAAGCAGCGGTGGCCGGCCGAGTGGACGGCATCCTGGTGGACTGTGAGTTCATGATCGAAGCCGATGCCAGGGTCAGCATCGTCACGCCTCAAGAACCCGATGGTCTGGAGATCCTGCGACGCTCCTGCGTGCTGATGCTGGCCATGGCCGTTAAACAACTCCATCCACAGGTGCAACTGCACGCAGGAACAGCGCTGGGCGACGGGTTCTTTCATGAGTTTTCTGCCGAGCGATCCTTAACGCAGACAGACCTGCCACTGATCGAGGCTCGCATGCAGGCGCTGGCGGCGACTAATCATTCGATTCGCCGTCAAGGAAAGACATCGCTGTACCGCCTGGGGAACTTCGAATCTACGACCGCTGGCCCGCATGTCCCTGCGACCAGAGTGCTGCAAGCGTTCACCCTCGACCACATCAGCGATACGTTGCCGCAACGGATTTACGGTACGTGCTGGTCCTGCCAACAAGAGCTCGATAACTGGCGCGCACCGCCGCAAGTCATGATCGTCAGCATGGACGAACGTCAGGCGGATTATGCGCAGTCGGTGACCGAGGCATTGCGTCGAAGTGGCGTGCGCGCCCGCTCGGATCTGCGTCACGAGAAAGTCCGCCAAAAGATTCGCGAGCACAGTCAGCACGTGCCGTATCTGGTGGTGATCGGGGAGAAAGAAAAAGCAGGCGGGTTTGTCAGTGTGCGTAGCCGCACAGGTGAAGACTTCGGGAGGATGGGTGTTGAGAAGGTGTGTGAGTGGTTGAATCAGGCCCGCTCCCACACTGTCATGTAGGGCGCGGGTCTGCTGACGGGCTTTTAAGCTCTTGGCTTAACGGTCCCGCAATCCTGGCCCAACCACACGGCGCGGCTATCGAGGCTGCCCTTCTGCTGAATGCCGGTGGCATTGAAGGTGCCGTTAACCTTAGTGGTGAACTCACGATCACTGAGGAAAGTGGCGACACCGGTGCCCTGCGCTTTCGGACAGCTGAAGCGGAATTTCCACTGATTCCCTGTGCGGTCGGTGATTTCCTGCTTGCAGCCCGACTGCGGATCGGTCAGCGGAATGTCGTTAGTCTTCACTTGTTCCGGCGTCAAGCAAGCCCGAATCCCGTTGCCGCCCATGGTGATGCCCTGCTTTTCGAGCTGCGCGCGCTGTTGAGGGGTCATCTGGCTCTGTATCTGGCCAAGGATCAGCTGTAAATCCGGGAGATTCTGGTCATCGACCTTCATGTTGCTTGTGGTCATTTCCCACAAACCGGGCTGCAACATCTGCGCCTGAGCGGCCACAGGAAGTGACAAACCAACAGCCATGGCCAAACCCAGCAGACGAACGTTCATCGAGTAACTCCTGATCAGTTGTGGCCGTTAGACGTCAGCGAGTGGCTTCGGTTCATGGGCCAATTAAATAGCGACATTCTGCACGGAACATGGTCTGTTAAGCATTGAATCTTCAGGAGCAAGGCTGCCCCCATGGATTACTTTGGACCGCATATTTTTGGCTATATGATTGCACTGCTTCACACGCTGGGCCTGATCGCTGCCATCCACGCCGTGCTCACCGTCCGGACCGCCCAGGGATCGATTGCCTGGGCCCTGTCGTTGCTGTTTATTCCCTACCTCACACTCATCCCCTATCTGGTCTTCGGCCGCAGTACCTTCGATGGCTACATCAAGGCTCGGCGCCAGGCCAACGAAGAAATGCGCAAAGCAATCTCCGAGCTCAACTGGCGCCCTTGGGTAGAAGAGGCGCTGACCGCTCGCGCCTCAAATGCTTACGCGTCCTTGAGGGCCATGCCGAAACTGGGGCGCATGCCGTGCCTGGCGAACAACGAAGTGCGTTTGCTGATCGACGGCCAGGCCACCTTCAACGCCATTTTTGAAGCCATCAGCAACGCGAAGGAAGCAGTGCTGATTCAGTTTTTCATCATCCACGACGATCGCCTTGGCCAACGCCTGCAAACCTTGCTGCTGCAGAAAGCCGCCGAAGGCGTAGCGGTCTATTTATTGTACGACCGCATCGGCAGCCATTCCCTGCCTCACAGTTACGTGCAACCGTTACGCGATGCCGGCGTCGAGGTCAAAGCCTTTGCCACCCGTAGCGGCTGGCTCAACCGCTTCCAGGTCAACTTCCGCAACCACCGCAAGATTGTGGTAGTCGATGGAGTGCTGGGTTTCGTCGGTGGGCACAACGTCGGCGACGAATACATGGGCGAGAAACCACCCCTCGCGCCGTGGCGCGATACCCATGTGCAAGTACGCGGGCCGGTGGTGGCCTGCATGCAGGAATCTTTTGCAGAAGACTGGTTTTGGGCCGCCCGCTCATTGCCGCCGCTGATCCTGCCGGACGTTTACCCGGACGACGGCGTACTCTGCCAATTGCTCGCCAGCGGCCCGGCGGATTCCTACGAAACCTGTTCGTTATTCTTCGTTGAAGCCATTCATGCCGCCACCGAACGGGTGTGGATCACCAGCCCGTATTTCATCCCCGACGAAGCCGTGTTCGCTGCGTTAAGGCTGGCAGTTCTGCGAGGCGTGGATGTGCGGCTGCTGCTGCCCTCACGACCGGACCACCGGATCGTCTACGCCGCCTCCAGCCTTTATGCCTTCGAAGCCGTGCGCGCCGGCGTGCGGGTGTTCCGCTACGAGCCGGGATTCCTGCATCAGAAAGTGGTATTGATCGACAGTGAAATCAGCGCCATTGGCAGTGCCAATCTGGACAACCGCTCGTTCCGGCTGAATTTTGAAGTGATGTTGCTGACAGTCGACAGCGCGTTTGCCGCCGAAGTAGAACAAATGCTCAACGATGACTTCGCCCAGGCTCACGAGATCGCCAAAGAAGAAAGCCGGGAGACCCGTCGCCTGCAACAGGTCGGCATGCGGGTCGCCCGGCTTATTTCGCCGATACTTTAAGGGTTGTAGATATCGTCTCGCGTCCATGGCAGTTCATGGCTGCCATCGGGGTGAGCTTTCACCGCGAGAATCTGGTGCAGATTGATCCAGCCCTTGGCGAACGCGTAAGCGCATCCCGCCAGGTACAGCCGCCAGATCCGTAAGGCCTGCTCTGGTACCAGCCTGGAAGCCGCTTCCAGATTGTCTTCCAGGCGTTCACTCCAGTGGTCCAGGGTACGCGCGTAGTGCAGGCGCAGACTCTCGACGTCGACGATCTCCAGCCCTGCTTCACTGATCTCGGCAGAGATCATCGATAGATGCGGCAGCTCGCCATTGGGGAACACATATTTCTCGATGAATTCGCCGGCACCGCGCCCCACCGGACGGCCGTCGATGTGTTTGGCGGTAATCCCGTGGTTCATCACCAGGCCGCCCTCTTTCACCGCACCGAACAAGGTGTTGCAGTACTCGGCCAGATTGGCGTGGCCAACGTGTTCGAACATGCCGACACTGACCACTTTGTCGAAGCGACCGTCCTGAGGCAGGTCGCGGTAGTCGAGCAGTTGCAGTTCGACCAGATCGTCCAGGCCTTCGGCAGTCACCCGTTCACGGGCAAGTGCCAGTTGCTCTTTACTGAGGGTGATCCCGAATACCTTCGCGCCAAACTCCCGAGCCGCATACCGCGCCAGTCCGCCCCAACCGCAGCCGACATCCAGCAGATATTCCCCTGGTTGCAGCCGCAGCTTGCGGCACAAGTGACGGAATTTGGCTTGCTGAGCTTGCTCCAGCGTTTCACTGCCGGTCTCGAAATAGGCGCAGGAATACGCCATGTCACTGTCGAGCCACAGTTGATAAAACGCGTTGGAAAGGTCGTAGTGGTAGGAAATCGCCTTGGCGTCGGCTTCTTTGTCGTGAGCGGTGCGCACCGGTTGACTGTCTTGATCACCGAGCAACGCCTGACTCCACTCATCGCAGACGCGGATCACGTCACTGATGGAGCCTTCCAGCTCAAGTTTACCTTCGACAAACGCCGCTCCGAGCGCGTCCAGGCTTGGGTGAGTGAACTGGGTAACCATTTGTGGGTCCTTGACCACAATAGTGACGCTAGGCGTCGGCCCCAGATTGAATTCATGGCCGTCCCAGAGTCGCAGGCGTAGCGGTAACTGCAGATTCTGTAAGGCCGGAGGAAGATGCGCGAGCATGGATAGACCCTCTTGTTTCAGACGTCTGATGTGAGGGTAGCCCATCCTTGAAAAATAGCTGGCTATCGAATTAATAGCCCTTTTCTATAATTCGTAACGCTCGAACCCACCGTCGCGAATTCACAAAAGTGATTGCCCTCACCTAGATGACTACGAATTCGTCGTACAGTTCTGAAAACTTGAAATCGCCCGTGTTCATGCTGTTTAGAGCATTCACCCGGCGTACTCAATCCTCATCCTCAAGCTTGAGCAATGGTTCCTGAAAACGCAGTAAACGCCCGGCATTCCCCAACACCAGCAAGGTGCTGAAGTTGTGCAGCAGCGCAGCAATCATCGCGCCCGCAGCACCGAGCCAGCCGAAGGCGGCGAAGGCTACAATCGCCAACGTCCAGCCCAGACCGATGATCACGTTAACCTGCAACGTGTGCCGGCATTGGCGACTCAAACGCACACATGTACCGAGTCGACGCAGGTCGCTGCCGATCAGGACGATGTCGGCCGAGGCCAGCGCGATGTCCGCCCCGCCCGCGCCCATCGCCACGCCGACCACACCGGCCTTGAGCGCCAGCGAATCGTTGATCCCATCTCCCACGACCATCGGCCGGAAGCCGCTGCCGATTTCCTTCAGCACGCGATTGAGTTTGTCCTCGGGCAACGCTTGAGCTTCAACGTCGCTGATCCCGACATCTCGCGCCAATGTGTGCGCAACGCTTTGCCGATCACCTGTCAGCAGCAACTGCCGACCCAACCCCAACTCACGTAGCTCGCTCAACGCAAATCGAGCCTCAGGTTTGACGCTGTCGGCCAGCAACAGCCAGGCGAGGAATTCACCGTTGAGCGCTAGCCCGGCAATCGGACCATCGTGGTCGGGGACACTTGATGTCGCGATACCCAACTGGGCAAATAGCTCTGGACGACCGAGCGCCGCCTCGCCCTGCTCCGTCATCGCCACCACGCCCAGCCCCTGACGTTCGTGGATGTCGGAGAGCAGCAGAAAATGTTCCTGGGTGACCAACCCGGCGAGCGCGCGGCTGACCGGATGACTGCTGGCAGAACCGAGGCTGGCAGCGAGTTTAAGGACGTGGCTGCGATCCTCGATTGGGCTGTCGATGGATTGCAAACGCAAGGTGCCGAAGGTCAGGGTTCCGGTCTTGTCGACCACCAGTGAAGTCAGGTCTGCCAACTCTTCGAGGAACGCGGAGCTGCGAATCAGAATCCCGTGACGAGCCGCCACCGCCACCCCGGCAATCGCCGTGGCCGGCGCGGACAACACCAATGCACAAGGACAGGCCGCCACCAACACCGCGAGCATGGCCTGAGCATCGTTAGTGACGAACCAGGTCACGGCGGCCAGCAGCAACACCAGCACCATGTAGCTGCCGGCGTAGCGTTCCAGCAAACGCGTGATCGGTGGTTTGGAACGCTCGGCACTTTGCATCAGCGCGATGACTTTGCCGAGGGTCGACTCATTGCCGGTGCGGGTCACTTCAATACGCAGCAGTCCGTCGAGGTTGATCGCGCCGCCGAAGACTTGCATGCCGACACCCGCCTCCATCGGCACCGATTCGCCAGTAATCGAAGCGGTGTCCAGGCTCGCCTGACCGGACAGCACCCGACCATCCGCCGGCACCCGGTCACCCGCGCGCACCTCGACGAGGTCGCCGGCCTTGAGTGTGCCGTTATCGACTTCGACGATGGAGCCATCGGCCTGAACTTTGCGCGCGTGGCTGCGAGTCAGCTTGCCGAGGGCGCGTATCGCCTCCTGGGAACCGATCACGCTGCGCTCTTCCAGCACGTGGCCGAAGATCATGATGATCGGCAGCAACGCCGCGGTCAGCAGATCACCCGTGGCCCACGCCCCGAGCATGGCCAACGCGATCAATTGATCCGTGATCCCGTGCAAGCTCGGATAACGCAGGCTGTACCAGGCGGAACGCATCACGGGCACGGCCACCAGTAACGAAGCAAAGCCCAGCAGCAATTGACTGACGCCCGTCTGCTCCGGCGACAACCAGCGCCAGGTCAGGCCGAGCGCAAGCAGGCCCAATGCGAGCATGGCCAGGGTCAATTGCCGGGCGGCGCTGCGTTGTTCAGCCGAGGACAACATGCTCGGTGCGGCGGCGGTTTGGGTGGTCATTGAGCAGCTCCCTGAATGATCAGGCGGGAATCGTCTTTCGGATTGACCGTGGTCACCGAGCCGGCCTGACCGAGAATCTTCGGCATCCGCTCGCGGTAGATGCGCAGCAGCATTTGCGGGTCGGTGCCTTGTTGTTGCGCCTTCGCCAGGCTCAACACCGTGGCTGTGTCCGCCGAGGCTTTGGCCAGCCGTTCACTCGCTTGGGCGTGAGCGACTTGCAGCGTGCGATCGGCTTGTTCGTTGGCAGTCTGAGTCAGTTTCTCGGCTTCAGTGCGCGCATTGGCCACAGCTTTATCGGCTTGTTGACTGGCGGTCAGAACCGCGTTGAAGGCGTTGACCGCCGGGCCGGGCAGACTCGATTGCACGTCGACTCGCGCCACTTCAATCCCTAACCCCTGCCCGGTCGCGGTCAGGTCAGCCAACCGCTGATTGATGCCTTGCACCAGATCACCGCGCAGACGTTCGCGTCTTTCGGCAGCCTGTTTATCCGCGCCGATGAGTTCCGGTCGCGCTACTAGAATGGTGTCCAGATCTCGTGCGGCAGTGAGGGCCACCGCGCTGCGAGTCACCAATCGATCCAGTGCCGGCAACACATGTTCGCCTTGAAGAACGAAGGCATATGGCTCGGTGACTTTGTAGAAAACCCGCACATCCAGCTGCACCACGCCCGCGTCACCGGTGAGCAAATAACCCGAGCCGGCGAGTGCATCGCTGATCGGTGTGGCGAAACTCGCTGCCCGGTCTGCCTGCAACGCGGCATCGGTGCGCAGCAGATTTTCCACCCGACGCTCAATCACCCGGTCCGCCGCGGGCAACAAAATCACCTGCTCAAACGGGCGGGGCCAGGCCAATAGCAAGCCAGCATTCTGGATGCGATCCAGCGCGCCGAAGTGCAAAACCACCGCGCGATTTTGCGGATCGATCTGCCGCACATTGGATAACGCCCACACCAAAGCGGCTAGCACTGTCACGGCGTAAAGGGCCAAAAAAGCCAATCGTCCCGCCTGAATCCAGGGACTGCTTAACTCATTTGTTCCACGTGGAACTAATTTCATGGCTGCGACCCGGACTTGTTATCAAGGGTCGGCGGACCGTCAACCAACACCCGGAACGGCACGGCGTCGGTGCGCAGAATCAGTTTGGTGCCGGGCGTGACGATCGTGCCTAGTGTGTCGAGGGAGCGCAGCAGGTTGTAGAGCTGAGGCGACCCGGCATAGGCGCGGCCATAAATCTGCGCGGCTTCAACGCGCGATTGTGCTTCGATGTCCGCCGCTTTTACCGTGGCGTCGGCCTGCACGATGCGCGCGTCACGCTCGGCAGCGGAGCGGATTTGCGCCGCTTCGCGCTTGCCGATGGCCGTGCGTTCGGTGGCGATTGTTTCACGCTCGGCACGCATGCGATCGACCGTAGCGGTGAGGGTTACCGACGGTAAAGTCAGACGCTCGATGCCGACTTGCACCACCCGCACACCATAAGTCGTGAGCAGCTGCTGATCGATTTGCTGACGCAACTGCGCTTCAAAATCAGCGATGTGAACTTGATTGGCGTCGGTATTCACCAGGTTAGCCAGATCAAAACTGCTGGCCGTGGTTTCCAGAGCCGAACCCACAAACGTACGAATCTGCCGCGCTGCTTCGTCCGGCTGATTCTGTACAGCACGCATGAAGCGTTGCACGTTGTCCGGATCGCCCTGAACCTGCCAGGCCACATAAGCCTGAACGATGATGCGCAAACCGTCCCGCGTACCCACATCCTGTAAACCACTCGAGGTCGTGCGCAGTCGCAGATCGACAGGAATCGCCGCTTCAAAAGGAGCAGGCCAACGCCAGCCAAGACCTGGTTCCAGCAATACCCGCGATGGATTACCAAAACGGGTGATCACCGTGGCCTCTCCCGAACGCACTTGCACCAGGCTCGCTGCCGCGATGGCGAACGCCACCAGCAACGCTGCCCAGCCCATTCGCCGCCACGGGAACGGGCCGGCTTCTTGTGGATCACCGTGGTGGTGATGGCCGTGGTGATGCCCGCCATGGCCGTGATCGTGGCCAGTGTGGTCATCGTGATCGTGAGTGTGCGACTGGCTCAATTGGCAGCTCCTGGCTGAGCGGTTTTACGCGCCGGCGCAAGGTCAGCCGGCAGCGTGAACGTACGTAAGTCGATAGTCGGCGCATTACTGTTGCCGCCCAGACGATGATCAAGCACCAACAACCTGGCATTGGCCAGGCCCTGGGACAGTTGGCTGAAGTACTGCTCCAGCACGAAGGCCTGGCCGGCGCTGGCGTAGGCCTTTTGTTCGGCGCTGAACCGCAGATCTGCCGCTTGAGCGGTAGCGTTGATTTCACGAGCGCTGGCCGTTGCTTGATCGCGAGCGATGCTGGCCAGCAATTGCGCCTGGTTGGTGGCCTCCGCAGCCGCCCCACGCTCGCGGGAAATCAATGCCTGGGCACCAATCTGCGCAGCCTGGACGCCGTGATAGGCATTGGCGGCACCGGCCGGCGGATGAATCGCCTCGACCACGGTGGCGAGAATTTCCACGCCGCTGTCGAGTTTCTGCAGGTCAGCCTGTACCGCCCGACCAATCTCTTCGGCAAGCCCTACCCTGTCTTCACCGAGCAAACCGTCGAGGGTTCGCGAGGCGAAATCGTGGACCAGAATTCGGCTGGCGGTGGTGCGGATCAGCGTCGGGACATCAGCGCTGTTGTAGGTTGCGGCCAACGCCGCTTGATCACTCAGACCGATGCGGTAGACGAAACGCACGTCCATGTTGACGATCTGGAAGCTCTGCTTGTCGGCTCGGCTGCTGGCGATAACTTGGGATTTGTCGTTCACATGGCTGGCGTCCCACAAGCGATTGGCAATCGCGGGTGCCGGGCCTTCGGCAGGTTCGGCCACCACCGGCGCCGGTGTGTCGCCAACACTGGTGGCCAACTCGTGGACCACACCGTTCTCGACACTCAACACTCGGCCCAGCGGCCAGGGCAAACCTGCGTGCAAACCGGGACCGAACACGTCCACTGGTTTGCCGAATCGCTCGTAGATGCCCCGCCCTTGCAGCGGTATTTCGTGAACGCCGGTCAGTGACCAACCGACAATTGCCACCACCATCAGCACCGGAAAAAACGCCCGACGCATGTAGGTGAAGGCCCAGATCTGCCGCAGGTCGATACCGAAGCGGTTGTGCAATTCGTGCTGCAACGCCAGCAAAGGTTGCGGCGGCCAACGCAGCATGTCGGCGACGAAGCTGCGCGCCAGCAAGGCAGGTTCGAGTTGTTCGCGCTGCGGACTGAACAACGACAGCAGGGCGCGCAACAGCAGCTCGGCGGCGACCAACCCTGGCAGCAAGCCAATCAGTACCGCCAGACGCACCGGCCATACCGAGGTTTCGCTACCCAACAACAGGCACAAAGCGCTGAGCACCAGGCCAATGATCGCCACCCGTGTCAGCTGCGCCAACGAGGCAGCTTCGGGCCATTGCGCGACGTTTTCCTGCGCCAGTTGACGCTCCAGTACCAGTAAACCGAAGGCCAGCAACAACGACAGCGCCGCACCGACACTGGCCGACAATCCCAGTGCGGCCGGCGGCAGTGCAAGGTTCCAGACTTGTTCGATGCTCAACAACGTCAACAGCGACCAACCCGCGAGCCACAGCGTCGGGGCGCCGATCTGCACCAGCATTCGCAGCCATCGCTGGCTGAGCCGATCCAGCAGCCGTTCGTACCAGCCCACCGGGGCAACGACTTCGTCAGCAACGACGACCTTCACAACCGGGTTCAACGCCCGCGCGCGCCACTGCGTCACCCACCAGGCCGATTGCAAACCGGCGACCAGCACCAGCAAACCGGCGCTCTGATTCACCAGCAACGCGGGCCAGAGCGACTGCGGCGCAAACAGCCCGACAAAAAACGCCAGCAACCAACCTGTCGCCGCAAGAGCGCCCAGACCGATTGCGAACTGACGCAATCGTCGCCCTTGAAAAACCGCCTGCTGGAAACGCGGCAGCCCGGCTACTTGCGTCCCATCGACATAGAGATCGACTTGCATACCACCCCAGTGTTTATCGTTGCTCATATCGCAATACGTTACGGTATAACGAAAGCCGTGAAATTTCCGTTCTTAAATGCACTATCTAAAGGCGCTCAACCTGTCGCTTGACTGAAGCCTTGACCGAAATGCTGCGGAACGCACATATTACGTTCGTAATTTTACACAAGGACTACGTTTTACCCATTCCGATCCGATTCACTCCAGGAGTACACCATGAGCATCTATGACGTCGTGATTCTGGGCGGAGGCCCCGGTGGTTATAACGCAGCGATCCGCGCCGGTCAGTTGGGCCTCAGAGCGGTTTGCGTAGAAGGACGCGCCACCCTCGGCGGCACCTGCCTGAACGTCGGTTGCATGCCGTCAAAGGCGCTGCTGCACGCCTCCGAACTCTACGACGCCGCCATGGGCACGGAATTCGCCAACCTGGGGATTGACGTCAAACCCACGCTTAACCTCGCGCAGATGATGAAACAAAAGGATGAAAGCGTTGCCGGATTGACCAAGGGCATCGAGTTTCTGTTTCGCAAAAACAAAGTCCACTGGGTCAAGGGCTGGGGCCACATCGACGGCCCCGGTAAAGTGACGGTGACCGATAGCCAGGGCGGCAAGACCGAACTGAACACCAAGAACATCATCATCGCCACCGGTTCCGAGCCCACTCCCCTGCCCGGTGTGGACATCGACAACAAACGCATCCTCGATTCGACGGGCGCGTTGTCGCTGACCGAAGTGCCCAAGCATCTGGTGGTGATCGGCGCCGGAGTGATCGGCCTAGAGCTGGGTTCGGTGTGGCGGCGTTTGGGCGCTCAGGTGACGGTGATCGAGTTTCTCGACCGGATCTGCCCCGGTGTGGACAGTGAAGCAGGTAAAACCCTGCAACGTTCGTTGAGTAAACAGGGCATCAACTTCAAATTGAGTTCCAAAGTCACCAGCGCCACAACCTCGGCGACCGGCGTTCAGCTCAGGGTCGAGCCCGCCGCCGGTGGTACGGCCGAAACGATTGAAGCGGATTACGTGCTGGTGTCTATCGGACGCCGGCCTTACACCCAAGGCCTGGGGCTGGAAAACGTAGGTCTCGCCACGGATAAACGCGGCATGCTCGCCAACAAGGGCCATCGCACCGAAGCGGCTGGCATCTGGGTGATCGGCGACGTCACGTCCGGGCCAATGCTCGCCCACAAGGCCGAAGACGAGGCCATGGTCTGCATCGAGCAGATTGTCGGCAAGGCGGCCGAGGTCAACTACGACCTGATCCCCAACGTGATCTACACCAAACCCGAACTGGCCAGCGTCGGCAAGACCGAAGAACAACTGAAGGCCGAAGGTCGTGCCTACAAGGTCGGCAAATTCCCCTTCACCGCCAACAGCCGGGCAAAGATCAATCACGAAACCGAAGGCTTCGCCAAAGTGCTGGCCGATGAGCGCACCGACGAGATTCTCGGCGTGCACCTTGTGGGTCCAAGTGTCAGTGAAATGATTGGCGAATATTGCGTGGCCATGGAGTTCAGCGCCTCCGCCGAAGACATTGCCCTGACCTGCCATCCACACCCGACCCGCTCCGAGGCTTTGCGCCAGGCGGCGATGAATGTGGAGGGGATGGCGACGCAGATGTAAGCCTGGAGGTTGGCGGTGGCGGGTCTACCGCTATCGCTAGCAAGCTCGCTCCCACATTTGATCTGTGGCGTTCACAAAACCAATGTGGGAGCGAGCTTGCTAGCGATTGGGTCTCAGACCGGTAAATGTTCCAGCGGCAAAGCCCCCGGGGTTTTAACCGTATGAATCGCAAAGTTACTGCGAATGTCGCTTACACCCGGCAACTTCAGCAAACGCCCCGTGAGAAAACGGTCATAGGCACGCAGGTCCGGCACCACCACTTGCAGCAGAAAGTCCGATTCCCCTGACACCAGAAAGGCCGAAATCACCTCGGGCAACGCGGTCACGGCCAGGCGAAAGGATTCGGCCTGCTCATCGTTGTGCCGCTCGACCTTGACCCCGACGAATACCGTCAGCCCAAGCCCTACTTCGTCGCGATCCAGATTGGCCTGGTAACCGCGTATCACCCCGGCTTCTTCGAGCATCCGAACCCGGCGCAAACAAGGCGAGGCGGACAGACCGATCTCGTCAGCCAGTTGCACATTGCTCAGACGACCGTCCCGTTGCAGCGCTGCGAGAATCTTGCGGTCATAGGCGTCGAGTTTCATGGTTTGGCAGATCCTGATGGTTTACCTGCAATTGAGTGGCAGGTTATGCCAACCGGAAGCATTTTAGAAGCGAACTACGCAACCACCTGCCCTGTCCTTCAGCCCTAGACTGGCCGTACCGAATCGACAACGAATGGGGTGCAACGTGGCGGGACTCTGGGTGTTTTTCATGGCGCTGGCGGTGGTCTATCTGTTGCCGGGCCCGGACATGATCCTGTTGTTGCAGACCGGCGCCCGTCAGGGCAAAGGCGCGGCGCTGGCCACAGCGGTAGGTCTGGGTGTGGCCCGGGGATGCCACGTGGCGTTGGCAGCGCTTGGGTTGGCGGCACTGTTCAAGGCTGCGCCCTGGACGTTCGACGTGGTACGCCTGGCCGGGGCCGCGTATCTGCTATGGATCGGCATTCAATGCCTGCGAACCACCATGTTGCCGAACTTGAACGGAGCAGATGCCACCACTGAAAAACCTCGCTGGCGTGCAGCGATCCAGCGCGGTTTGCTGACCAACCTGCTCAACCCCAAAGCCTTGCTGTTCTGCTCGGTGCTGCTGCCGCAGTTCATCGATCCACACGCCGGGCCGGTGCTCGCGCAATTTGCGACCCTCGGGATTGTGCTGGTCGGTGTCGGCTTGCTGTTCGACAGCGCTTACGCACTGACCGGCGCAGCGCTTGGCCGTTGGCTGCATCGCAGTCCTTCAGCCCAGCGCCTGCAGCAATGGCTGTTTGGCAGCCTGTTGATCGGCTTCGCCGTGCGGCTGACCTTTGTGCAACAGGCTTGAGCCTTACCGCGTCTTGCGGCGGCGATTGATCAGCAACAGCGCCGCCGCCGTGACCGCTATCACACCGCCAATCTGCAACGGTGTTTTGTAAGGCCGCAGCTGCGAGCGCGCGGCGTCGGTGACCTGGGTCACATAGCGCTTGTCGACGTTCTGAAAGTCCGGTTCCTGGCATTGGTGACCAAAATCGCCGGCCCAGACCACATACGGGCCTTCCTCGACATACCGACGGTAGAAAGCGCTTTGCTCTTGCAGGCTGGTGCCCCACGACGAAGCCTTGCACAGCACCGAAGCAAACGCCTGACTGCTGTGGGGCAGATGATCAGCGGCCTTGCTCGCCAGCGCCGTGGCGACAAAACGGTAGTGGAAACGCTCATCAGGCTGCGCCACCGTGGCTTGCTGACGCCGCATTTCGCCCTCGGCCATCAGCGGCCCAACCTTGAGCTCGGGCGCTTCCAGACTGTAATTGCCGCCGAAGGTGGCGTAATCCGGGGACATCTCGTAGCCCAACAACTCCATTCCGTCGAAACGGGCCAGTGTCGCGGCATGGTAATAAGCGAATGCCCGTTTGGTCGGCCACCACTTGGATTCGGCGTCGTGGCGCAACTGTCCGTACCACTTGGCCTTGGCCTGCAAGTCGGCGTTATCGAAATAGGCTGAAGCTTCGTCGGACCGCTCTTCGCGCAACAAGCGCCGCCCGAGCAAATTGCGCAGTTTTGCCGCCACCGGTAACTGCACGTAGTTATCGCGATCCTGCTGAGTCAGAGGGGGCGGCGCCGGCACTTGAGTGTCGACGTATTGCTTGAGCTCATCGACCGTCAACACGCGCTCGGCGACCGTGGCGGCGTCGAACCAGTAGATATCTTTACTGCGATAAAGCTGATCGAACGCTTGCAGGTAATCCCCGCGTTGCAACGCCAGGATCGCGCTTTCACCCTCAACCCGGCACTTGGGCTGGAGCGTTTCGAAGTCCCAGTCTGGCGTGCGCCGCTCACCCCACGACTCGTTCTGCGGGAAGGCCTGGGCAGCCTTGGCATACGCCGCGGCAGCCGCGTTTTTATCGCCATCGCGCACGGCCAGTTTGGCCCGCAGCCACCACGCCAGTCCGCCATCACCGGCGTGTTCGAGGAACGCCTTGGCGCTGGCGTAATCACCCTGTTGATAATTCACCGCCGCCAGGCGATCAGCATTATCGAGGCTGCCGCGGGTGCTGTTCTGCAGCAGTTTGATCAGTTTCAATTCATTCGGCGGTTGATCACCGAATGACCAGCCCAGTCGGCTGATCAACGACGCTGTCACCAGTTGCTGCACCGGTTTGCCCTTGAGCAACACGGCCAGTTGATCGTCAGGCATCGCCGCGAGGTCGGCCACCAACAGTTTCAACGAGGTGTAACCCACCGCCGAACCCTGAAGGTTTTGCGTGGCGTAGAGTTCGATGGCGCGGTTCCAGTCGCCGGCGGTGCGGGCCACGCGGGCCTCCTCACCGAGGCTGGCGACGCCCAGTTCCAGTGGATCGCTGAAACCGCCGATGCTTAGCTGACGGGTCTGCTCGAAAGCCTTTCCAGACTGAGCCAACAAGTCAGAGCCAGCGTCCGCTTCTGAGCTCATGGCAAACAGCGCCCGGCCTAACGAGTAAGCCGCCCAGGTGCTGCGCAACGCCCGTTGATCCGCTGGCAATGCCAGCACCTTCTGGAAGTACTCGGCGGCCAGTCCATGATCACCGGCATTAAATGCCACAGCCCCGGCCAGATAAAGCTTGAGTTCAGCCGGCAGGTTCGCGCCCTGAATCTCGACTTCATGCGCATCGGTCAGGCTGCGTAACTGTTTCACCAGCACCTGCTGCTCAGCCGTCAAACCGGATTGTTCAGCCTTGTCCCGCTGTTCTGCGGAGTCGGGCGCATCCATGTTATAGGCGGTTTCGGTGACATTCTTCAGCCCGGCGACCGCATGCCCGAGGCGACTGATTTCAAATCTGAAGTTACCTTCCGGCAATTCCGCCAGCGACTGGCCGCGGTTGTCCAGCAGACGCATCGGAAAGTCCGGCCCACAGGCCAGCGCCGAACCCAGCGGCAGGCTGAGGCTCAGGCAAAGCAGATGGCGGGGCCAGTTACGGGTCAACATTCGAACCTCCTTGATCAATATGTGCGCAACGAGCCCAACCCACGGCGCGCTGCCCGCCGGCCGGTATTCGACCGTCGCGCAGGCGGGTGAAGGTAAGCAGATCCGGACGCTGTTGCAACGCATAACCGGCCAGCGCATCGGCACCGTCACAGCCCTGCACCGCGAGAGTCAGGCGTTCGGGCCAGGCGCTGTCTAGGTTGCCCTGATTGCTGAGGCTGATGTCATAGAGGTCGTTCTGCACCGAGAGTTTCAGCGCCAGTCGACTGTCGAGTGCATCGCCACGCGCCACAGCGCTCAGGGTCGTCAGGCTCCAGGCCCGACGGTCGCTGGCCAGCGGCAAACGAAACCAGATCAGACCCGCCAGATGCGCCGGTGGATCGTTGCGCAACTCGCTCCCGAGTCGGCTGAGTTGCTGCGGATCGGAGAGCAATTCCCGACGTTTGCCGCCCCGTTCGATGGGTACTTCGCTTTCCACTACCGGTGCACCGCCGCCTCCCGGCAACAACGCCACACCATAGGCCGGCAGCGCCAGATAGAACGGTTTCGAAGTGATGCGGCTCCAGGCCTTGGCCCATTGTCGGGCCAGATCCGGGTCAAACAAGCCAAGACGCGGATCGCTCACCGCGTGCACCTGCAACACGCTGCTGTCGACTGTGGATAACAATGCGGGCAATTCGGGACTGTCGAGCCAGGCCGGCAACGCGGTGATGCTCAGCGCAATAGTGGCCGGCAGAACTGCGCGCAACTGCGTAAGAAATTCGCGGTAGGCCAGTAGCCGAACATTACCGGCATCGTGGTCAATTTCCACGCCGGAGAGATTCAACCCCTGACCTTGCCAATCGCCGAGCACCTGCAGGATCTGCGCGGTGACTGCGTCCCGATCCAGCGACTTGAGCTGGCCATCGAGACGAATCACCGCGATCAGCGGCCGACCATCACCTTTGAGCAGCGCCGGGTCAATCCGCGCCCGGCTCCAACCCGCCTCCGGGAATGCCTGCAAGGCCAGCACCCGCAGGGTGGAAAAGCCAGCGCGGCTGTCTCTCAGCGCCGCTTCGTGGGCCGGTGTCCATTGCCGTTGCCAGACGTAGAGTTGCTGATCGAGCGCTGGCGCGTCCTGTCGTTCGCAACCGCTGAGCAACGCCACCGCGACAATCAACGCCGACAGACGAGCGAAAAAATACATAAAGCCCCTTGAGCCGAATCAGATCCTTTGTAGCAGCTGTCGAGCCTGCGAGGCTGCGTTCGGCTGCGTAGCAGTCGCCAATACTACGTGCACGGTGTATCTGAAGAACCGCTGTGTCTGATTTTACGACTGCTTCGCAGCCGAACGCAGCCTCGCAGGCTCGGCAGCTGCTACAAGTCGAGGACCAAAGGCTGCGACCCCTGCGCCGGAATCGCACAACAAATCAGCACGTGTCCGTCATCCGGCACTTCGGCCGGCGGCTGTGGATAATTCACCTGGCCGCTGATCAGGCGAGTCTTGCAGGTCCCGCAGGAACCGCCGCGACAACTGAATTCCGGGCGCAATCCACGGCTTTCCGCCAACTCCAGCAAACTGCCGCCGTCCGGTTGCCAGCGAGCCTCCTTAGCCGAGCGCTGAAACACCACCGGCACCGAGGTGGTAGCTGCGGGTGGTTGCTCGATGATCACCGCATCGGGGTCCGGCACCCGGCGCAAGGTCGAGGGGCCGAAGGTTTCGGCGTGAATCCTTGCGTCACGGATGTCCAGTTCCCGCAGACCGTCGTACAGCCCTTGGGTAAAACTTCCCGGGCCACAGAGGACAAAATCCAGCTGATCGTAGTCCTCCACTTCAACGAGGGTCTTGAGCAGCGCGGTGTCGATCCGCCCCGTCAGGTCGAAATCCTCACCCTCCAAAGCCCCCGCTTCCGGCTGACTCACCAGACGCAGCACCCTGACCGCGTCACCTGCGCCATCAAGCAAGCGATCCAGCTCAGGACGAAACACTTGATCGGCCAACGTCCGAGAGCTCTGGAAAAACCAGGTCGGCCGGATGCGGCGGGTGCGCAGGCCTTGATAAACCACTTCGCGCAGCATCGACAGCAGCGGCGTGATGCCGACACCGGCAGCCAGAAGCACCAGTGGCCGACGTTCATTAGGTGCCACGGTGAAATGCCCTTGAGGCGCGCGGGCCTCCAACAGATCACCGACGCGCACCTGTTCATGCAGATGCGAAGACACCAAGCCTTCACGCTTCACGCTGATGCGGAAAAAGTCATCGGACGGCGCGCTCGACAGGCTGTAAGTGCGGATGTGCACCACGCCGGCAATGTTGAACCGCAGCGGCAAATGCTGCCCGGCCTGAAACACCGGCAACCCTGCCCCATCGGCAGGCTCCAGATAGATCGAGCGGATGTTGTGGCTTTCCTCTTTGATACGCGCCACCCGCAGCGGCCGCCAACGATCGCCCAAGGCCTGGGCTTGCAGACGGGCGTTGGCCTGCTCCCAGGTGCCGGTCAGCAAACTGGTGGGCGACACACCGTCAAAGCGCCAGCGCAGAGCAAGCGCGCCGGGCCGACGCACCACGCTTTCCACCTCGAATGTCCACAAGCGCTCAGCCCCTTGAAACGCCTCGACCTGTGGGCCTTCAAGAATGACTTCGGTGCGACCGCTGAGGTGTAGCAGGTCTCCCGAATTGAAATCGATAAACAGCAAACCGGCCCGGGGATTGAGCAGCAGGTTGCCCAAAGTGTTGAAAAACAGGTTGCCGGCGAAATCCGGAATGGTCAGGCGATTGCCTTCTACCTGTACGAAACCGGCCTGGCCGCCGCGGTGAGAAACGTCCACCGAACGTTGGCCATCAACGTCCACGTAACTGGCGACAAAGAACGTATCGGCTCCCGCGATCAGGGTTTTGGCCGCTTCATCCAGCCCGTTGAGGTGTTGCGCGAGGCGAGTCGACGGATCCGCCAGTGGAACCGAGCGAAACTGGCGCAATTGGATGTATTGCGGGCAATTGCCGAAGGACTGCTCCACCGCCACCTCGAAGCCGCTTGCCGTCATCGCGCCGACTCGGCCATTGAGGCGGTTGCGGCGACGGGTGTGCAGTTCGATCCCCAGCAGGCCGATCGCCGCGCCCGCCGTCAATTGCGCAGGATCTTCAGCGCCCGGCAGGCTGCTGAATTGCAGCGCACCCGGCGTGGGCGAGTGAGCGAAACCCGGCGGCCCGTCAAGAATACTGGCCCAAGGATTACCGTCGGCATCCACCGCGCCGTACAGCATGAACGGCAGTTGCTCATAGAACGTGCGGTGCTGATCCGGCATTTCACTGCGAATCACCTTACGACCGAGCACCTCCATTCGCTCGGCAATGCCTACGTGAGCCTGCAATTGTTTCTCGCCGGCGTGCCAGGGTGAACGGTCCACAACGACTTCTCCCCTGCGCCATCGGCGCAGTGTGAACGACCCGAAAGTGTCGGGCCGTAAGCATCAGGCAGTTTTTTGCAGACCGGCAACGGTGCGCGGCATGCCGACAAACCCTGGCAAGGCTTCGACCCGCGCCAGCCAGGCGCGGATGTTGGCGTAGTCCTCAAGGGACACGTTGCCTTCTGGCGCATGGGCGATGTAGCTGTAGGCCGAAACGTCGGCAATGGTTGGCTCGGCGCCGGCCAGATACGGCGTTGCTGCCAGTTCCTGATCGATCACTTTGAGCACGTTGTGGGAATAAGCGATCACCTCTTCAGCGTTGTAAGCCGCACCAAACACCGTGATCAGCCTCGCTCTGGCGGGGCCAAAGGCAATCGGCCCAGCGGCAATCGACAACCAGCGCTGAACCTTGGCCGCCCCGACCGGATCGGCTGGCAGCCAACGACCGTTGCCATATTTTTGCGCCAGATAAACCAGAATCGCGTTGGAGTCAGCCAGCACCACGCCTTGATCATCGATGACCGGAATTTGACCAAAAGCGTTGAGCGCGAGGAAATCCGGCTGTTTGTGCGCGCCCTTCGGCAAGTCGACAAAGATCAGCTCGGTCGGCAGATGCAGCAGGGACAGCATCAGCTCTACACGGTGAGCGTGGCCAGAACGTGGGAAGTTGTAGAGTTTGATCGCTTGCATGGTCGACTCCGCTGGGTGGTGGCGCTGTTGAACAGTGTTCAGCACCGATGGGGCGCTATCTTCCACCCGCAACCAAAACAACAGAATAACCAGCCAACGCAATCCATTATTTCACTAGGTGAAATAAACCATCACGCCTGTAAGGACGGGTGCTCACGCAGCGCGCTCACCGCAAAATCCACAAAACTGCGAATCCGCGCAGGGGCCTTGCGCCCGCCCTGATAGACCACATGGATAGGCAATGGCGGCAGTTCGAAGTCAGCCAGAACGATTTCCAGCTCACCCGAGGCGACTTTGCTCGCGACCTGATAAGACAGAACCCGGGTCAACCCCAAACCCAGGCACGCCGCCGTAATGGCCGCCTGATTGGCCGTCACCACCAGGCGCGGCGCTGGTCGAACACTCAGCGGCTCTCCCCCTTCGAGGAACGGCCAGGTTTTCGACTGACCGATAGAGGACGTCGCAATAACCGGCGCCTGAGCCAGATCCTGAGGATGTCGAGGTCGACCATGGGCCGCCAGGAATTCCGGCGAGCCGCAAATCACCCGCCGAACCTCACCCACGCGAATCGCGTGCTGATTACTGTCGGGCAACTCACCGATCCGCACGGCGATATCGATGCCCTCCTCGACCATGCTGACCACTCGATCGACCAGCAACCCATTGATGCTGACTTCAGGAAACTGCGTCAGATAATTCACCATCACTGGCGTGACAAACAGCTCACCAAACAACACCGGTGCGGTAATTGTCAGTTGCCCACGCGGTTGAGTGTGGCTGCCCGCCGCCGAGTCCTCGGCTTCCTGTACCTCGGCGAGAATCCTCCGACAGTCTTCCAGGTAACGCTGACCCGCCTCGCTCAAATGCACACTGCGGGTGGTGCGCGTCAGCAGCAACGTGCCGATGCGTTTCTCCAGCGCCGCCACGGCTCGAGTGACGCTGGCGGCCGACAGGCCCAAACGCCGCGCCGCCGCCGAGAAACCTTGGTCTTGGGCGACAGCAGCGAAGACCTGCATTTCCTGGAATCGGTCCATATGGTGTCCTCAGTAAAAATCAGAAGATCGCAGCCTGCGGCAACTCCTTGTATGTTGGCCCTGATTCCAAAGCGAGAGATTACTTAGGTTTTGGACATGCATGCGTTCTGGAGACAACTTTAATACCGCAAAGCTTCTTGCGAAAAACTTCTCGCTAAAGCCTGACCGGCATCAGAGTATCGAGAGCACTGCAGGTGGCTCTACCCTGATGAACGTCACCCCCGTCGTTTCTTGAACGCCTCTGCTTGCACAGTCGCCCTATCCGGATCAAAGGTACGTCAATGAGTGCAAGTTTTTCAGGCATTACGTGGGGCTTTCCCGGCATCGACCGGCGCCTGCTGAAAGTGCAATTCAGCTTTTTGCTTATGGTTCTGGGGGGGCGGTGCAATCAACTGGCGGTGGCTTGGTGGGCCTTGCAGGAAACAGGCTCTGCGCTCTACTTCGCCAACATGATTGCCTGTTCCATTGCGGCGGAGGTGTTAGCCAAACCCTTGTTGGGATGGCTGGGAGACAAGTACAACAAAATCCTGATCATCAAGCTGGCCTCATGGATCAGCCTGCTGACAGCGCTGTTGATGGTGGTGCTGTCCGCCACGGGGTCGTTCAACCCTTGGACGGTGGGCGCGCTGATGATGATCAGCAGTGCGATCGTCGGCGTGCGCGACCCTCTCCAGGCGTCGGTCATTCCTTTGTTCGCAGACGACGATAAAGTCTCCCTGGCCTTTCGGACCAAAAGCGTGATGTCGTCTTTTTCGATTCTGCTGGGGCCGGTACTGGCCAGCGGGTTGATTTACGGGTTCGGTATCACGTTCGCCTTTGCTGCCGATTTTTTTGCGATTCTCATCGCAGGGGCATTGATCGCGACCATCCCGAGCCACATCGGTGCCACTGGCCAAGGCGAAAAAGGCCCGGGTGCCAGCGGCTTCAGCATGATTTATTCCGGTTTCAAAGTGGTTTACGGAGTGAAAGTCGAGTTTTACCTGGCCATCATTGCAATGCTGATCAACTTTGCCCTGTTTCCGTTCTTCACCATTCTGATTCCACTGTACGTAAAGGACGTCATCCAGTACCCGGTCACATACATTGGTCTTCTGGATTCATGCTTCGGACTGGGCATTCTGGCGGGCAGTTACAAGATCATCAGCTGGTTATCCGACCGGGTCCCCCGTGATATGTGTGTGTCCGCAGGTTTTGCATTACTAGGGTGCAACCTGGTGGTGGTCGGCACCGTTTCATCGTCGATCATCGTACCCGCAGCCTTTTTCTGCGGCGGCGTAGGCCTGATGTTGATCAACATCCCCACCTCCGCAGTGAGGCTACTGGCGACGCCCAAGCTCCATCGCAACCGGATATTTGCCACGGTTTCATTTCTGTCTGCGGCGGCCAGCCCCTTGGGCAGTTTTGCGATGAACACCCTGATCGCCTATCTGGGGGTCGCACTAACAATCACGCTGCTGGGCGCCATGGTGTTGCTGTTGTCTCTGCTGGTCTTTCTGGTACCCGATTTCAAAACGTTCATGCGTTCCCCGGATACGCAGCTCAATGATGCCTACCTTGACAAATACCCTGAAGCGTTTGCGCACTGACGCGCCGCCATACACCACTTACAAACGGAGTTGCCTTTCACACAGAATCCGCTTGTTTCCGAATCTCGGAATCGACGGCAGAAAAGGTTTCAGCAAAAGGCACGCTATTCCTAGCGTTGAGTGCAAAGCGAGTTGTATTGAAGGGAATTTTTCGGGGATTTTTCTGACAATTTTTTGAGTACTTTCCGACAGCGCAGCACTGGAACAACTACGCAGGAGCACTCGTCGTACTCCTGCGTAAATCGCTTATTCCACCGTCACCGACTTCGCCAGATTTCGCGGCTGGTCAACGTCAGTGCCTTTCAACACGGCAACGTAATACGAGAGTAACTGCAGCGGAATGGTGTAGAGGATTGGCGACAGGATGTCGTGGATGTGTGGCATTTGCACAACGTGTGTGCCTTCGCCATTGGTCATGCCGGCCTGCTCGTCTGCAAAGACAATCAGCTCACCGCCACGGGCGCGGACTTCCTGGAGGTTGGATTTCAACTTCTCCAGCAGCTCGTTGTTCGGTGCCACGGTGACCACTGGCATGTCGTTATCCACAAGCGCCAATGGACCGTGTTTCAACTCGCCGGCCGGATAGGCTTCGGCGTGGATGTAGGAGATTTCCTTGAGCTTGAGAGCGCCTTCCATCGCCACCGGGAATTGCGCGCCACGACCGAGGAACAGGGTGTGGTTTTTTTCGGCGAACAGCTCGGCGATTTTTTCGACGGTACCGTCCATGGCCAGGGCTTCGCCGAGGCGGGTTGGCAAGCGACGCAGCTCTTCAACCAATGTGGCTTCGACGCCTTTGGCCAACGTGCCGCGAACCTGACCCAAGGACAGAGTCAGCAGCAGCAGACCGACCAACTGAGTGGTAAAGGCTTTGGTCGAGGCCACGCCGATCTCGCGACCGGCCTGGGTCAGCAGAGTCAGATCGGATTCACGCACCAAGGAGCTGATGCCGACGTTGCAAATCGCCAGGCTGGCGAGGTAACCCAATTCCTTGGCATTGCGCAACGCAGCCAGGGTGTCGGCGGTTTCACCGGACTGGGAAATGGTCACGAATAGCGTGTCGGCCTGCACCACCACCTTGCGGTAGCGGAATTCGCTGGCGACTTCGACCTGGCACGGGATGCCGGCCAGTTCTTCGAGCCAGTAACGGGCAACCATGCCGGCGTGGTAACTGGTGCCGCACGCGACAATCTGCACGTTACGCACTTTGGCGAACAGCTCGGCAGCCTGTGGACCGAACGCTTGCACCAGCACTTGATTCTGGCTAATGCGACCTTCCAGGGTGCGCTGCACCACGGCCGGTTGCTCGTGAATTTCCTTGAGCATGAAGTGGCGGAATTCGCCCTTATCGGCGGCTTCGGCGCCATCGCGGTACTGCACCGACTCACGTTCGACCACTTGGCCGCTAACGTCCCAGATCTGCACGCTGTCGCGGCGAATTTCGGCGATATCGCCTTCTTCCAGGTACATGAAGCGGTCAGTGACCTGGCGCAGGGCCAGTTGATCGGAAGCCAGGAAGTTTTCACCCATGCCCAAACCGATGACCAGCGGGCTGCCGCTGCGGGCCGCAACCAGACGATCCGGTTGCTTAGCGCTGATGACCGCCAAACCGTATGCACCGTGCAGCTCTTTGACAGTAGCCTTCAGGGCGACGGTCAGATCAGGCAGATCCTTGAGTTTGTGGTTCAACAGGTGAGCAATGACTTCGGTGTCTGTGTCCGAGGTGAACACGTAACCCAAGGCTTTCAGTTGCTCGCGCAGGGCTTCGTGGTTCTCGATGATGCCGTTGTGGACTACCGCCAGATCAGCGGAGAAATGCGGGTGAGCGTTGCGCTCGCTCGGCGCACCGTGAGTGGCCCAGCGGGTGTGGGCGATACCCAGGCGGCCGACCAACGGTTCTTCTGCCAGCGCCAGTTCCAATTCACTGACCTTGCCCTGGCGACGCAGGCGCTCAAGCTTTTGGTCATTGGTGTAGACCGCTACACCTGCACTGTCATAGCCACGGTATTCCAGGCGTTTCAGGCCTTCGAGCAGGATGGCGGTGATATTACGTTCTGCGACTGCGCCGACAATTCCACACATGCTATTTCTCCTGATTGACAGCCGCGAGGATCAAGTTGATTCCGCGGGCCTGAATCTGATCCCGTGCCTCGAGCGGCAGGCGATCATCGGTAATAAGGGTATGGACGCTGCTCCAGGGCAGCTCCAGGTTGGGAATCTTGCGGCCGATCTTGTCGGCCTCCACCATGACAACCACTTCCCGGGCGACTTCAGCCATGACTCGGCTCAGCCCCAGCAGTTCGTTGAAGGTGGTGGTACCGCGAACCAGGTCGATGCCGTCGGCACCGATGAACAACTGGTCGAAATCGTAAGAGCGTAGTACTTGCTCGGCCACCTGCCCCTGAAAGGACTCGGAATGCGGGTCCCAGGTGCCGCCGGTCATCAACAGCACCGGCTCATGCTCAAGTTCGCTCAAGGCATTGGCGACATGCAGCGAGTTGGTCATCACGACCAGGCCCGGCTGCTGGCCGAGTTCCGGAATCATCGCCGCCGTGGTGCTGCCGCTGTCAATGATGATCCGCGCATGCTCGCGAATCCGCGTAACGGCGGCGCGGGCGATGGCCTGCTTGTATTTGGACACCGGCTGACCAAGGTCGGCCACCAACTCTTGAGGCAGGGTGATCGCTCCGCCATAACGGCGCAGCAGCAAACCATTGGTCTCAAGCGCTGCGAGATCCTTGCGGATCGTAACTTCAGACGTTTCGAAGCGCTTGGCCAGCTCATCCACACTGACTTCGCCCTGCACATTGAGCAAGGCGAGGATGTTGTGACGGCGTTGAGGCGTATTGCGTTTCGACATGGCTTAGTAAGTTTCGATTCGAAAGATAACGGAAGCAATCAAAACCTATTGGCGAAACTTCGTCAAGCGTGGGGCGATAAAAAGCCCTGTGGATAACAAAAAAAGATCGCAGCCTGCGGCCGCTCACAAATGGGTTTTTTGTTCACCCTGTGGAGCTGCCGCAGGCTGCGATCATTTGATCTTCAAGAACTGTGGATAACTCAGCTCTTCTTGATTTTCTCAGGCCGCTTCCAGCCATCGATATTCTTCTGTCGCGCACGGCCCACGGCCAACTGCGCGTTATCCACATTCTGCGTAATAGTCGAACCCGCCGCCGTGGTTGCACCGGAAGAGATATCCACAGGCGCAACCAACGAGTTGTTGGAGCCGATGAACACATCTT
Source organism: Pseudomonas sp. GL-B-26 (assembly GCF_019947405.1). Taxonomy (NCBI): domain Bacteria; kingdom Pseudomonadati; phylum Pseudomonadota; class Gammaproteobacteria; order Pseudomonadales; family Pseudomonadaceae; genus Pseudomonas; species Pseudomonas sp. GL-B-26. The sequence goes on from NZ_JAGYGJ010000016.1 coordinate 70,570, forward strand.
CACCCAGAACGGTTTTCCACTTATTGGCGCCGTCGTAGTTGCAGGTAATGGTGCCCGCGCCGATGTTGGTACGCGCGCCGATCTCGGCATCACCCAGATAGGTCAGATGACCGGCCTTGGCGCCCTCGCCGAGATGAGCGTTTTTCAACTCAACAAAGTTACCCACATGGGCGCGTGCTTCCAGCACAGTGCCTGGACGCAAACGAGCGAACGGGCCGGCATCGCTGCCTTCGCCGAGAACCGCGCCTTCTATATGGCTGTTGGCCTTGATCACCACACCTTTGCGCAAGGTACTGTCCTTGATCACGCAGTTCGGGCCGATTACCACGTCGTCCTCGATAACGACCTTGCCTTCGAGGATCACGTTGATGTCGATCAGCACGTCGCGGCCGACAGTGATTTCACCGCGCACATCAAAACGAGCCGGGTCACGCAGGGTCACGCCTTGAGCCATCAAACGACGGCCGGCGCGCAGCTGATAATGACGCTCAAGCTCGGAAAGCTGCTTGCGGTCGTTAGCGCCCTGCACTTCCATGGCGTCATGCGGTTGCTCGGTGGCCACCACCAGACCGTCGCTGACTGCCATGGCGATTACGTCGGTCAGGTAGTACTCGCCCTGGGCGTTGTTGTTCGATAGACGGCTCATCCAGCCAGCCAATTGCGCGAACGGCAGCGCCAGAATGCCGGTGTTGCCTTCAGTGATCGCTCGTTCGGCTTCGTTGGCGTCTTTCTGCTCGACGATGGCAGTTACTTTGCCGTCGGCGTTGCGGACGATGCGGCCATAGCCGGTCGGGTCGTCCAGTTCTACTGTCAACAAACCCAGTTGCTGCGGCGCTACTTGCTTGAGCAGACGCTGCAGAGTCTCGACTTCGATCAATGGCACGTCACCATAAAGAATCAGGACGGTGTCGGACTCAATGAAAGGCACCGCTTGAGCAACGGCGTGGCCAGTCCCAAGCTGCTTGTCCTGCAAGACGAAATTCAGATCATCAGCCGCCAGACGTTCGCGCACTGCATCGGCACCATGACCGATGACTACGTGGATGCGCTGTGGATCAAGTTGCCGGGCGCTGTGGATAACATGGCCGAGCATCGAGTTGCCGGCAATCGGATGCAGAACTTTCGGCAGTGCCGAACGCATGCGAGTGCCTTGACCAGCAGCGAGGATAACGATTTCTAAAGACATGACTGGCTACCAATCCTGGGTGGTCGGCGGCTGCGACCAGGTAATGAATATCGGAAAAGAAAAAAGGGTAGCCGAGGCTACCCTTTTTAATCAATCGCACAACAAGCGGTGGCCTATTAGTGGCCGAACTTCTTGCGGATCTGCTGGACGGTGCGCAGCTGAGCTGCGGCCTCGGCCAGACGTGCGGCAGCAGAACCGTAATCGAATTCTGCACCACGGTCATGCAAGGCCTTCTCGGCAGCCTTAACGGCTTCCTGAGCGGAGGCTTCGTCCAGGTCGGCAGCACGTTGCACAGTGTCGGCAAGTACCTTGACCATGTTCGGCTGAACCTCGAGGAAACCGCCAGAGATGTAATACACCTCCTCTTCCCCGCCCTGCTTGATCAGGCGGATCGGGCCCGGCTTGAGATTAGTGATCAGCGGCGCGTGACCCAGAGCGATACCAAGATCACCCAGTGCACCGTGCGCAACCACCATCTCGACCAGGCCGGAGAAGATTTCCCCTTCCGCGCTGACGATATCGCAATGGACTGTCATAGCCATCTGATTGCCTCAACCTAAATTAGCGCCCGTTGCCGGGCGCCGGGATTACAGTTTCTTGGCTTTCTCGATCGCTTCTTCGATGCCGCCGACCATGTAGAACGCTTGTTCTGGCAGGTGGTCGTAGTCACCGTTGAGGATGCCTTTGAAGCCAGCAATGGTGTCTTTCAGGGAAACGTATTTACCCGAAGCACCGGTGAAGACTTCAGCCACGAAGAACGGCTGCGACAAGAAACGCTGGATCTTACGAGCACGGTTTACCAACTGCTTGTCGGCTTCCGACAGCTCGTCCATACCCAGGATCGCAATGATGTCCTTCAGTTCTTTGTAACGTTGCAGAACATACTGTACGCCGCGAGCGGTGTCGTAGTGGTCCTGGCCGATTACGTTCGGGTCCAGCTGGCGCGAAGTCGAGTCGAGTGGATCGACCGCTGGGTAGATACCCAGGGAAGCGATGTCACGGGACAGAACGACGGTGGCGTCCAAGTGGGCGAAAGTGGTCGCTGGCGACGGGTCAGTCAAGTCATCCGCAGGTACGTATACCGCTTGGATCGAGGTGATCGAGCCGTTTTTGGTCGAAGTGATACGCTCTTGCAGAGTACCCATCTCTTCGGCCAGGGTCGGCTGGTAACCTACTGCGGAAGGCATACGGCCCAGCAGTGCGGATACTTCAGTACCGGCCAGGGTGTAACGATAGATGTTGTCGACGAACAGCAGAACGTCGTTACCTTCGTCACGGAACTTCTCGGCCATGGTCAGGCCGGTCAGTGCTACGCGCAGACGGTTACCCGGCGGCTCGTTCATCTGACCGTAAACCAGTGCCACTTTGTCCAGAACGTTGGAATCCTTCATCTCGTGGTAGAAGTCGTTACCCTCACGAGTACGCTCACCCACACCGGCGAACACGGAATAACCGCTGTGCTCGATGGCGATGTTACGGATCAGTTCCATCATGTTTACGGTTTTGCCTACACCGGCACCACCGAACAGACCGACTTTACCACCCTTGGCGAACGGGCAAACCAGGTCGATAACCTTGATGCCGGTTTCCAGAAGGTCGTTGCCGCCAGCTTGTTCAGCGAAGGTTGGCGCAGGACGGTGAATGCCCCAGCGCTCTTCGGTGTCAATCGGACCAGCTTCGTCGATCGGGTTGCCCAGTACGTCCATGATCCGGCCCAGGGTCGCTTTACCGACCGGTACGGAGATGGCTGCGCCGGAGTCTTTGACTTCCAGACCGCGCTTCAAGCCTTCGGTGGAACCCATCGCAATGGTACGAACCACGCCGTCGCCCAGCTGTTGCTGAACTTCCAGAGTGGTCCCTGCCGCGCTTTGTACCAACAGCGCGTTATAGATGCTCGGTACGCTGTCGCGTGGAAATTCCACGTCGATAACGGCGCCGATGATTTGAACGATACGTCCGCTACTCATAGCTGGATCCTCTGAATATTTGAACCGTTAAACCGCGGCAGCGCCGCCGACGATTTCCGAGATCTCTTGGGTGATCGCAGCCTGACGCGCCTTGTTGTAGACCAGCTGCAAATCGCTGATCAAATCACCGGCGTTGTCGGTAGCGTTCTTCATCGCGATCATCCGCGCAGCTTGTTCAGCCGCGTTGTTCTCGACCACCGCCTGGTAGACCTGCGACTCGACGTAACGGACCATCAAGCCGTCAAGCAGCTCTTTGGCATCCGGTTCGTAGAGATAGTCCCAGTGGTGCTTGAGCGATTGATCCGGGGTTGCCTCCAGTGGAATCAACTGCTCCACAGTAGGCTGTTGCGTCATGGTGTTGATGAACTTGTTGGACACCACGGACAGGCGATCAATACGGCCGTCCAGGTAGGCATCCAGCATCACCTTGACGCTGCCAATCAGATCATTGATCGACGGCTCTTCACCCAGGTGGCTGATAGCTGCAACGACGTTACCGCCGAAGTTGCGGAAGAAAGCCGCACCCTTGCTACCAACAACACACAGATCGATCTCGACGCCGTTTTCGCGGTTTACCGCCATGTCCTTGACCAGGGCCTTGAACAGGTTGGTGTTCAAACCACCACACAGACCACGGTCACTGCTCACTACGACATAACCGACGCGCTTGATTTCACGCTCGATCATGAAGGGGTGGCGATATTCCGGGTTGGCGTTGGCCAAATGACCAATAACCTGGCGGATGCGCTCCGCGTAAGGACGGCTAGCAGCCATGCGCATTTGTGCCTTGCGCATTTTACTGACCGCCACTTTTTCCATGGCGCTGGTAATCTTTTGCGTGCTTTTGATGCTCGCAATCTTACTGCGAATCTCTTTTGCGCCTGCCATGTAACACCTATCAGGTTAGCAAGCGGGAGCCTTGCGGCTCCCGCTGCGGCTTACCAGGTTTGGGTGGCCTTGAACTTCTCGATACCGGCTTTCATGCCAGCGTCGATTTCGTCATTGAAGTCACCCTTCACGTTGATCTTCGCCATCAATTCGGCGTGATCGCGGTTGAAGAAAGCAATCAGCGCTTGTTCGAAGCTGCCGATCTTGGCGATTTCAACGTCAGTCAGGAACCCACGCTCAGCGGCATACAGCGACAGCGCCATGTCAGCGATCGACATTGGTGCGTATTGCTTCTGCTTCATCAGCTCGGTAACGCGCTGACCATGCTCAAGTTGCTTACGGGTCGCTTCGTCCAGGTCAGAAGCGAACTGGGCGAATGCCGCCAGTTCACGGTACTGAGCCAGAGCGGTACGGATACCACCGGAGAGCTTCTTGATGATCTTGGTCTGAGCGGCACCACCCACACGGGATACCGAAACACCGGCGTTCACAGCAGGACGGATCCCGGAGTTGAACATGGCCGATTCCAGGAAGATCTGACCGTCGGTGATGGAAATCACGTTGGTCGGAACGAACGCGGAAACGTCGCCAGCCTGGGTTTCGATGATCGGCAGTGCGGTCAGGGAACCGGTTTTGCCGGTCACTGCGCCGTTGGTGAACTTCTCTACGTACTCTTCCGAAACGCGGGATGCGCGCTCCAGCAGACGGGAGTGGAGATAGAACACGTCGCCTGGGTAAGCTTCACGGCCTGGTGGACGGCGCAGCAGCAGGGAAATCTGGCGGTAAGCCACTGCTTGCTTGGACAGATCGTCATAAACGATCAGCGCGTCTTCACCGCGGTCGCGGAAGAATTCACCCATGGTGCAACCGGAGTACGGTGCCAGGAACTGCAGTGCTGCAGATTCCGAAGCGCTCGCGGCAACGACGATGGTGTTAGCCAGTGCGCCGTTTTCTTCCAGCTTGCGAACCACGTTAGCGATGGTCGATTGTTTCTGACCGATCGCTACGTAGACGCAGAAAATACCGCTGTTTTTCTGGTTGATGATCGCGTCGATCGCCAGAGCGGTTTTACCGATCTGACGGTCACCGATGATCAGCTCACGCTGGCCACGGCCGACAGGAATCATGGCATCGACAGCCTTGTAGCCAGTCTGTACAGGCTGGTCTACCGACTTACGCCAGATCACGCCTGGAGCAACTTTCTCGACCGCATCGGTCTCGGTGTTGTTCAGCGGACCTTTGCCGTCAACTGGGTTACCCAGTGCGTCGACTACGCGACCCAGCAGTTCCTTACCAACCGGAACTTCGAGGATGCGGCCAGTGCACTTGGCGCTCATGCCTTCAGCCAGAGACTGGTAAGAGCCCAATACAACGGCACCTACGGAGTCTTGCTCCAGGTTGAGAGCCATACCGAAGACGCCGCCCGGAAACTCGATCATCTCGCCGTACATTACGTCGGCCAGACCGTGAATCCGCACGATACCGTCAGATACGCTGACGACAGTGCCTTCGTTACGGGCTTGGGAGGTCACATCGAGCTTGTCGATGCGGCCCTTGATAATTTCACTTATTTCGGAAGGATTGAGTTGCTGCATTGCTCTGCTGCCCCTTCAAACTCAAGATTTCAATGCTTCGGCAAGGTTCGCGAGTTTGCCGCGAACCGAGCCATCGATTACCAGGTCGCCGGCGCGGATGACAATGCCCCCAATAAGGGATTTGTCTTCCTCGACTTGCAGGCGCACTTCCCGGTTGAGTCGTGCACTGAGAACCTTGGCGAGTTTGTCTTGCTGTTCTTGGTTCAATGCAAAAGCACTGGTGACTTCAACGTCTACCGATTTCTCTTGTTCGGCCTTGTACAGGTCAAACAGAGCGGCGATCTCCGGCAACAGCGGGAGACGGTCGTTTTCGGCAACGACGTTAATGAAGTTCTGTGCCTTCACATCAAACTTGTCGCCGCACACGTCAATAAACGTGGCGGCCTTGTCTGCGCTCGTCAGTCGCGGGGCCTTGAGCACGCGCTGCATGGTGTCGTCTTGCGACACTGCTGCAGCCAGGCCGAGCATGGCTGACCAAGAGGCCAGTTGCTGGTGGGCCTGGGCGTGCTCGAAGGCTGCCTTAGCGTAAGGTCGGGCCAACGTGGTCAATTCTGCCATGATCGCCCTCGCTTAAATTTCAGCAGCCAGTTTGTTTACCAGCTCCGCGTGCGCGTTTTGATCGATTGTGGCACCCAGGATCTTCTCGGCGCCGCCAACGGCCAGAGCACCCAATTGGGCACGCAGCGCGTCTTTGACACTGTTCAGTTCCTGCTCGATCTCGGCCTGAGCCTGAACCTTCACACGGTCAGCGTCGATACGGGCTTTTTCAACAGCCTCATCGACGATCTGGTTACCGCGTTTCTTGGCTTGCTCAATGATTTCGGCTGCCTGAGCTTTAGCTTCGCGCAGTTGTTGACCCGCTTTATCTTGGGCCAACTCCAGGTCGCGAGCTGCTCGGGCGGCAGCGTCCAGTCCATCCGCGATCTTCTTCTGACGTTCGTGCAAAGCCGCGATGACCGGAGGCCACACGAACTTCATGCAAAACAGTACAAAAATGAAGAACGCAACGGACTGGCCAATCAGGGTTGCATTAATGTTCACGCCAACACCTCGCTCGTTCGTTGCACATCACACCAATTACTCGAAGGTTCGAGTAATTAGCCAGCGAGTTGACCAACGAATGGGTTCGCGAAGGTGAAGAACAGAGCGATACCAACACCGATCATGGTTACGGCGTCGAGCAGACCGGCAACGATGAACATTTTGACTTGCAGCATTGGAACCATCTCTGGCTGACGCGCTGCGCCTTCCAGGAACTTGCCACCCAACAGGCCGAAACCAATTGCGGTACCCAGTGCGCCCAGGCCGATCAACAGTGCAACAGCGATAGCGGTTAGACCAACTACAGTTTCCATCTTTCCTCCCGACTTTTACGTCGTATGGTTTAGGTTTTTTAGATTTTAAAGCGGTAAAACAAATCGTTTCATAGCCCTGTTCGGGCACCCACTCGTTTGACCGAGTGGGACATCAGACTAGTCGAGACTGGTCTTAATGGTTCTCTTCGTGCGCCATCGACAGGTAAACGATGGTCAGCATCATGAAGATAAACGCCTGCAGGGTGATGATCAGGATGTGGAACACAGCCCACGCCCACTGCAGAACTACGCCCAGGCCGCTAAGCCAGAGCAGACCGCTGCCGAACATCACAGCAATCAGAATGAAGACCAGTTCGCCGGCGTACATGTTGCCGAACAGACGCAGTGCCAGGGAGATTGGCTTGGCAACCAGCGTCACGAACTCCAGCAGGAAGTTCACCGGGATCAGCAGGGCTTGAACGAAGATGTTCTTGCTGCCGAAAGGGTGCAGGGTCAGTTCGCCGATGAAGCCGCCGATACCCTTGACCTTGATGCTGTAGAAAATGATCAACGCAAACACCGACAGGGACATACCCAGGGTCGCGTTCGGGTCAGTGGTCGGAACAGCACGGAAGACCAGATGCGGGTCGCCGGTAATGAAGGCAGCCACTTTCGGAATCCAGTCGACCGGAACCAGGTCGACGGCGTTCATCAGGAACACCCAGACAAAAATCGTCAGCGCCAATGGTGCGATCAATGGATTACGGCCGTGAAAGGTATCTTTCACGCTGCTGTCGACGAACTCGATCAGAACCTCGACGAAGTTCTGCAAGCCGCCAGGCTGACCGGAAGTCGCCTTCTTTGCCGCCATGCGGAAAAGAAGAACGAAGATCAGACCCAATGCGACCGACCAGCCGAGAGTATCGACGTGGAAAGCCCAGAAGCCCATTTCTTTGGCTTCTGCTGCGGTGTGGGCAAAACCCCACCCGCCAGTTGGGTGCTGACCGAAGGTCAGGTTCTGCAAGTGGTGCTGGATATAGCCCGAAGCGGTTGTCTCTGCCATGGTTGCCTCAAACGCCCTAAGGTCTCGAAAGTCTTGTTCTCATCAGCAGGGGCGCGAACCAGCTGACCAGTTGGGTCAACACGAAGACGCCGAATACAGCTAGCGGCGCCAATGGCTTCACACCTGCAAACGTCAATGCAAAGAGCACTGCCGTCAAAATTAGTTTGCCCGCCTCGCCAGCATAAAAAGACCGGACGATGGCTTGAGCTGCTCGGGCGCCGGAAAACCGAAATGCCCTGTGAGCGAAATAAACATTGGGTAGCAAGGCTATCAGGCCTCCGCAGAGTCCTGAGTACCCGGCTACGACTCCATGCCAGTACCAAAGCGCCAGAGCGGCCAGTACCAAAACGACAAATTGAGCCAGTAAGACCGGAAAAACTGCCAGGCGATGGAACGGCAAGCGGTTTGGCGTGCGGCTTTCCATCGTTTTTCTCCCCAATGATCGGCTGCCAGAATTCAATAACTTGGCATAATTTGTGCCGACAAAATGCGCGCAGAGTATAGGGGCGGTTCTGCCCCTATTCAACTGTCAGGTAGTGATTTCCGACTGCACGCTACATGAGGAAATGTTTCAGCGAATGTGTGCAAGCACACCTTGAAGCTCATCGAGGGAGTTGTAACCGATCACCAACTGCCCCTTCCCCTTTTTACCGTGGCGAATCTGCACCGCAGAGCCTAGGCGCTCAGCCAGACGCTGTTCGAGTCGAGCGATATCCGGGTCCGGCTTTACCGGTTCAGCAGGTTCCTGTTTACCACTCAACCACTGGCGAACCAGTGCTTCAGTCTGGCGTACAGTCAGTCCCCGTGCGACAACATGTCGCGCCCCTTCAACCTGTTGATTTTCCGGTAAACCGAGCAAAGCACGGGCATGACCCATTTCCAGGTCGCCGTGGGACAGCATGGTTTTGATGACTTCCGGCAACGCAATCAAGCGTAGCAGGTTGGCCACGGTCACGCGGGATTTGCCCACGGCTTCGGCCACTTGTTGCTGCGTCAGCTGGAATTCCTGCTGCAAACGCTGCAAGGCCACCGCTTCTTCGATCGGGTTGAGGTCTTCGCGCTGGATGTTCTCGATCAGCGCCATGGCGATCGCGGTTTCATCCGGCACATCGCGAACCATCGCCGGGATGGTTTCCTGGCCAGCCTGCTGGCTGGCGCGCCAGCGGCGTTCACCGGCGATGATTTCGAAGCGACCGCTGCCAATCGGACGAACCACGATCGGCTGCATCACGCCCTGAGCCTTGATCGACTGCGCCAGCTCTTCCAGCGCCTGAGGGTCCATGTCCCGGCGCGGCTGGTACTTGCCGCGCTGGATCAGGTCCAGGGGCAGGTGCTGCAACTCACGCTGATCAGCCTGCACCGCTTGTTCTTCCAGCGAGCTGACAGTCGGACCACTCAGCAGTGCATCCAGTCCACGTCCGAGACCTCGTTTCTTGACGGCCATGGGGATTCCTTAAGTTGCCTGAGCAGCGGCAGTGCGTGAGTTTTTGCGTTGACGACGAACCATCTCGCCCGCCAATGCCAGATAGGCAATGGCGCCCCGCGATGATTTGTCGTACGCCAGCGCCGGCATGCCATAGCTTGGTGCTTCAGCCAGGCGGATGTTGCGCGGAATCACCGTGTCGTAGAGCTGCTCGCCGAAGTGTTCCTTGAGCTGCGCCGAAACATCGTTCATCAGGCTCAGGCGCGGGTCATACATGGTCCGCAACAGGCCTTCGACTTTCAGGTTCGGGTTCAGCAACTCAGCGATGCGCTTGATGTTATCCACAAGGTCGCTCAAGCCTTCGAGCGCGAAGTACTCGCACTGCATGGGGATAATCACCCCATCGGCGGCGACCAAAGCGTTCAGCGTGAGCATCGACAACGACGGCGGACAGTCGATCAAAATGTAATCGTAGTTTTCACGGATCGGCGCCAACGCACTGCGCAGGCGGCTTTCCTTCATCTGCATTTCCAGCAGAACCACTTCGGCCGCGGTCAGGTCGCGGTTGGCCGGCAGCAGTTGGTAACCACCGTGCTCGGAATAGTGCATGGCCTGGGCCAGATCGCATTCGCCGATCAGCAGGTCGTAGACCGAATTTTCCAGGCCGTGTTTATCCACACCGCTACCCATGGTGGCGTTGCCCTGTGGATCGAGATCGATCAACAGCACCCGGCGCTTGGTAGCGACCAGCGATGCTGCGAGGTTGATGCAGGTGGTGGTTTTGCCCACACCGCCCTTTTGGTTCGCTATCGCGAATACCTTAGCCATTCTTGCTTGTGTTCCCAATCATGCCGTGCGGCGCAGTATCAGCAGATGGCGTTGGCCTTGGCAACCGGGTACGGCCAGGGCGTGTTCGCTATCGAGGTGGAAGTCTGCCGGCAATGCTACCAGCTCATCGGCGGGATGAACGCCCTTCATTGCCAGCCAACGTGTTTCGGTGTCGCCGAGGTGGCGAGTCCAGTTGCTGAAGTTCTCCATGCTGCTGAACGCCCGGGAGATGATCCCGTTGAATGGCTGATCAGGCTGAAAAGCTTCGACGCGACTGTGGATAACTTGCAGGTTATCCAGTTTGAGTTCGAGTTTGACCTGGGTCAGGAAGCGGGTTTTCTTGCCGTTGCTGTCCAGGCAGGTCACTTGGGACTCTGGAAACAGGATGGCCAAGGGAATACCCGGCATGCCGCCACCGCTGCCGACGTCCAGCCAGCGACCGTTTTCGACGAACGACATCACGCTCAAACTATCGAGCAAGTGACGGGAAACCATTTCATCCGGATCGCGTACGGCAGTCAGGTTGTAAGCCTTGTTCCATTTTATCAACAGGGCCAGATAACCCAGCAGCTGGGCATGCTGGGTTTCTGTCAGCGTGACACCGAGCTGGCGAGCACCTGTGGATAACTCTTCTGCGTGTTGCGAGGTGACCAACGAACTCAAGCGCTTTGCTCCAACTGACGGCCCGCGCCGCGTTTTTTCAAATGAATCATCAACAGCGAAATCGCTGCCGGCGTCACACCCGGGATACGCGACGCCTGGCCCAAAGTCTCTGGACGGGTCGCACCGAGCTTGCTCTGGATCTCTTTGGAGAGACCGGAAATGTTCGTGTAATCGATATCCACAGGCAGTTTTGTGTCTTCGCTGGCCCGCAGCCGTGCGATTTCATCCTGTTGGCGATCGATGTAACCGGCGTATTTGGTCTTGATTTCGACCTGCTCGGCGACTTGTGGATCTTCTGCGCCGCCACCGGTCACGGCAATCAGACCAGCGTAGTCGATTTCCGGACGGCTCAGCAGATTGAGCAAATTGTATTCGTGGGTCAGCGGCGTGCCGAACTTCTCGGAAATCGCATCGCCTTGCTCGGTGCCCGGGCGAACCCAGGTACTTTTCAGGCGTTGCTCTTCCAGCGTGATGCTTTCGCGTTTAGTGCAGAACGCAGCCCAACGCGCGTCATCCACCAGACCCAGTTCGCGACCTTTTTCGGTCAAGCGCAGGTCGGCGTTGTCTTCGCGCAGGATCAGGCGGTATTCGGCGCGGGACGTGAACATCCGATACGGTTCCTGGGTACCCAGGGTAATCAGGTCGTCGACCAACACCCCGATGTACGCCTCATCGCGACGCGGGCACCAGGCGTCTTTGCCCTGAGCACGCAGTGCGGCGTTGGCCCCGGCCAGCAAACCCTGGGCGCCGGCTTCTTCGTAACCGGTGGTGCCGTTGATTTGCCCGGCGAAGAACAGACCGGCGATGACTTTGGTTTCCAGGTTGTACTTCAGGTCACGCGGGTCGAAGTAGTCGTATTCGATGGCATAACCCGGACGAACGATGTGCGCGTTTTCCATGCCGCGGATCGATTGCACGATCTGCAGTTGCACGTCGAACGGCAGGGATGTGGATATCCCGTTCGGGTACAGTTCGTTGGTCGTCAGGCCTTCCGGTTCGATGAAGACCTGATGGCTTTCCTTGTCGGCAAAGCGATGGATCTTGTCTTCGATCGACGGGCAGTAACGCGGGCCAATACCTTCGATCACACCTGCATCGGAATACATCGGCGAACGATCGAGGTTGGCGGCAATGATTTCGTGGGTACGGGCGTTCGTGTGGGTAATCCAGCAGCTGACCTGTTTCGGATGCTGCTCTTTGGAACCCATGAACGACATCACCGGGATCGGTGTATCGCCTGCTTGCTCGGTCATCACCGAAAAATCCACAGATCGGCCGTCGATACGCGGTGGCGTACCGGTTTTCAGGCGACCGACACGCAGTGGCAATTCACGCAGACGGTGAGCCAGGGCAATCGACGGCGGATCACCGGCACGGCCACCGGAAAAATTTTGCATTCCGATGTGGATAAGTCCACCGAGGAAGGTGCCAGTGGTCAACACCACGGAATCCGCGAAGAAACGCAGGCCCATTTGGGTGACAACACCGCGCACTTGTTCCTGCTCGACGATCAGGTCGTCGGCGGCCTGTTGAAATATCCACAGGTTCGGCTGGTTTTCGAGGATCTCGCGGACAGCGGCCTTGTACAGAACCCGGTCAGCCTGAGCGCGGGTTGCACGCACGGCGGGGCCTTTACGGCTGTTCAACACGCGAAATTGAATACCACCCTTATCGGTGGCCATGGCCATCGCACCACCAAGGGCATCGATTTCCTTGACCAGATGGCTTTTGCCGATCCCACCGATAGCGGGGTTGCAACTCATGGCACCGAGGGTTTCCACGTTATGCGTCAGCAACAGGGTTTTTGCACCCATACGTGCTGAGGCCAGTGCTGCCTCGGTACCGGCATGACCGCCGCCGATGACGATCACTTCAAAACGGGAAGGGAAATCCACCACGCACCTCGTGCCTGCTTCAGTTAGGTAATCAGGAATAGTTTGAGCTCAGGTTTTTGGACCTGGTCGGCAAGTATAGGGACTTCGCCCTTCCTAAAGAACCCTTTGCACAAAATTTAACCAGCTGTGGAGAAGTCGTGGTTATAGAAATTAAAAAGAAAGAAATTTATTAAATCTTTGTTTTTATGTTTATTTCTACTGAGCCACATTTCTGTGGATAGATCTCTGCAGACCTTTATATTCAATATGTACAGAGATTCAAAACCCTGTGGTCATGTGCCAAGGAGGCCCTTGGATAACCGGTTTAAGCCTGTGGATTAAAGGGGTGCTTATCCACAGGAGCGGTTATCTTCAGTTTTGAGGCCCTGTTATCAACTGCCCTTGGAGGCAGTTATTCACAGGGCTTAAACCACAGAAAACTGCTGAATAAGCAAATCCAGGGCACGGGAAATCCGCTCAAGCAGAAAGAATCTGCTCAGCACTGGAAGAGAATTCAAGAAAAGGAGGGAACAGACAGGCACGAATGGCCTGTCTGTGGACAACGGAAGGACTATTTACCGATACAGAAGCTGGAAAAAATCCGTCCCAGCAAGTCATCGGAGCTGAATGCACCGGTGATTTCACCCAAAGCGTGTTGGGCTTGTCGCAAATCCTCGGCTAAAAGTTCACCGGCTCCCGCCAGGGTCAGCTGTGCACGGCCGTGCTCAAGGGAAGTACTGGCGTGACGCAACGCTTCAAGGTGACGCCTGCGAGCACTGAAGCTGCTTTCCGAGGTCTGTTCGTAACCCATGCAGGCCTTGAGGTGGTCGCGCAGCAATTCCAGCCCTTCACCTGCAGATTTGGCGCTCAGGCTGATGGTGACGTGGCCATCTTCGCTGACTTCCAGTGCAATGGCTTCGCCCGTGAGGTCTGCCTTGTTACGGATCAGCGTGACTTTTGCCGGATCGGGACGGATTTCCAGAAATTCAGGCCATAACGCGAACGGATCAAGTGCCTCAGGAGCGGTTGCATCGACCACCAACAGGACTCGATCAGCCTCGCCGATGGCTTTCAGCGCCCGTTCGACACCGATTTTTTCTACCTGGTCGTCGGTATCTCGCAGACCTGCGGTGTCGACCACGTGCAGCGGCATACCATCAATGTGGATATGTTCACGAAGAATGTCCCGGGTGGTGCCGGCGATCTCGGTGACGATCGCGGCTTCACGACCGGCCAGTGCATTCAACAGGCTGGATTTACCGGCATTCGGCCGGCCGGCGATCACCACGGTCATCCCGTCACGCAGCAAGGCACCCTGCCCGGCTTCTCGTAGTACGGTGGATAACTCGTCACGCACTTTGTCGAGCATGCTCAGTACATGACCATCGGCGAGGAAGTCGATTTCTTCTTCAGGGAAGTCGATCGCCGCTTCGACATAGATGCGCAGGCCAATCAGTTGCTCGGTGAGGTTATGCACACGCTCGGAAAATGCGCCCTGCAAGGAACGCAGGGCATTTCGTGCAGCCTGTGCAGAACTCGCCTCGATCAAGTCGGCAATCGCCTCGGCCTGAGCCAGGTCGAGTTTGTCATTGAGGAACGCGCGCTCGCTGAATTCACCCGGCCGGGCCAACCGACAGCCCAATTCCAGGCAACGCTTGAGCAGCATATCCAGAACAATCGGACCGCCGTGGCCCTGGAGCTCCAGCACATCTTCGCCGGTGAACGAGTTCGGGCCCGGAAAATATAAGGCGATACCTTGATCCAGCACCTCATCGTTTTCACTGAGGAACGGGCCATAGTGGGCATACCTTGGCTTGAGCTCACGACCGCTGAAGGCTTTGGCCGCAACACTCGCCAGCGGCCCGGAAATACGGACGATGCCCACACCGCCGCGACCTTGAGCGGTGGCGACGGCGGCGATGGTTTCACGAGGAACGCTCATAAACCGTTATCCAGACAAAAGTGACAGATAGCAAAACGCCCCACTAGGGGGCGTTTTGAGTGGTTATCCACAGTGTAAATCAGGCAGCTGCTTTGGTAGCTGCTTCGATCTTACGAGTGATGTACCACTGTTGGGCGATCGACAGGCAGTTGTTCACTACCCAGTACAGCACCAGACCAGCCGGGAACCACAGGAAGAAGAAGGTGAAGATGATTGGCATCAGCTTCATCACCTTGGCCTGCATCGGATCCGGAGGAGTCGGGTTCAGCTGCTGCTGGATGAACATGGTTGCACCCATGATGATCGGCAGAATGAAGAACGGATCCTTGATCGACAGGTCAGTAATCCACAGCATGAACGGCGCTTGGCGCATTTCAACGCTTTCCAGCAGAACCCAGTACAGCGAAAGGAAAACCGGCATCTGCACGAGGATTGGCAAGCAACCACCCAGCGGATTGATCTTCTCTTTCTTGTACAGCTCCATCATGGATTGCGACATTTTCTGCCGGTCGTCGCCATGTTGCTCTTTCAGCGCCGCCAGTTTCGGTGCCACTGCACGCATGCGCGCCATGGATTTGTAGCTGGCAGCCGACAGCGGGAAGAAGATCCCTTTGATCAGCATGGTCAGGAAGATGATCGACCAGCCCCAGTTACCGACCAGCGCGTGGATGTGTTGCAGCAACCAGAAGATTGGCTGGGCAATGAACCACAGAATGCCGTAGTCGACGGTCAGTTCCAGACCTGGGGACAACTCTTTCAGCACGGCCTGGCTTTTCGGACCTGCGTATAGAACGGCGCTGGTCTCGGCTTTTGCACCTGGTGCGACAGTCATTGCCGGAGCGGTGTAGCCGATGATGTAGTTGCCTTTGCTGTCTTTACGGGTCTGGACGAGGTTGTTCTCGCCTTTCGCCGGAATCCACGCGGTCACGAAGTAGTGCTGCAACCATGCAACCCAACCACCGTTAACGGTTTCTTTCAGCTGAGCCTTGTCCATGTCCTTCATGGACACTTTCTTGTACGGCTCGTTACTTGTCCACAGGGCAGCGCCCAGGTAAGTCGCGGTGCCGGTGGCGGTGCTGGAAGAAGGATCGGAGCTGGCGTCACGCTTCAATTGCGCGAATATTGCACCGGACCAGGGTTTGGCACTCTGGTTATCGATCAGGTAGGAAACGGTTACGTCATACAGGCCACGTTTCAGGGTGAAACGCTTGATGTAGTTGATGCCGTCCTTGCTGAACTTCAGGTCTGCGACCAATTGGTCCTGACCGTCAGCCAGTTGGTAAACCTTCTTCTCCGAGGAGTAAACCGGACGACCGGCAGGACTTGCGTCCGGACCATCGGTGCCGATCAAACCGCTTTGAGCCAGATAAGTCCGCTCGTTGCCGTTATCGAACAACTGGAATGGAATTTCCGGATGGTCCTGGCGACGTGGATACAGCGGCAGCGTCAACTGGGCAACATCGCCACCTTGTGGATCGATTGCCAGGTTGAGCACATCCGTTTTGATCTGGATGAGGTCTTTGCTTGCAGCTACTGGTGTTTCAGCAGGTGCAGTTGCACTGGTATCGCTTGCGGCGCGTGGAATGTCGTCACTGACAGAAGCATTATTGCCAGTCGCCGTATCCGGTAGGCCCGGTGCGGTAGTACTGGAAGCAACATTCTGAGTCGGCAGGGCAGCCTGGCCATAGTCCTGGTTCCATTTAAGAACCATAACGTAGGACACGATTGCCAGGGCGACGATCAGGATCGTGCGTTTGATATCCATGATTACTCGGCCATCGAAGAAGAACGGGAGGTAGGGATAGATGGAACCGGGTCATAACCACCGGGATTCCACGGATGACAGCGACCTAAACGACGAAAGGCCAGCCAGCCACCGCGCAGAAGGCCATGATTTTCTATGGCTTCATACGCGTAGCAGGAACAACTGGGGTAGAAACGACAGTGACTGGCCATCAGAGGACTAATGGCATAGCGATAAAACTGGATCGGAACGAGTGCCAGTTTACGCATCGGGACTGTCTACCCCTACAGTTTCGGTTTTGACTGCTGGTACCGGCGTGCTGCGTGCCAGACGCTTCCAGAGTTTGCCGAAATGCTGAATCAATTCGGGGTTTTCTACGTCACCCAAACCTTTGCGCGCGACGATAACGATGTCCCAACCGACCAGTAAATCCTGGTGCAGACGGAACGATTCGCGCATCAGACGTTTGAGGCGATTGCGCTCGACGGAGAGCTTTACGCTCTTTTTCCCGATAACCAGCCCGAGACGGGGGTGATCAAGATCGTTGTTGCGCGCAAGGAGCAGGAGATTTTTCCCCGGAACCTTGCCGGTAGGGGAGTCAAAGACTGCCTTGAAATGCCGGGGAGTAAGCAGACGCTTTTCCCGACTGAAGTCCTGACTCACCTCCAGTGCCGGCTTATCAAACTGCCAGACGCGCACGACCTTTGGCGCGACGACGCGACAGAACGGCACGACCGTTCTTGGTAGCCATGCGAGCACGGAAACCGTGGGTACGAGCGCGTTTGATAGTGCTTGGTTGGAAAGTACGTTTCATTGTCGTGTTACCTGGTTCGTCCACAACGGGCCGGAATGGCCCCCGTTTTAAGAGACCGGGGATTCTAGAGAAAGCAAGCCTCTAGGTCAATTTCCAACCAGCGTTTCCTTATAAATAGATCTCCAGACGTTTTTCCTGCCGAGCTCCCTGGCTAGATATAGAAATTAAGAAGGAAAGTATTTAAAGCTTTTCTGTAAAGCTTATAAAAGCTAGGGACACGATCATCTGTGGATAACTGCCATCAGCCCTTTAAAGTCGTGATGTACAGAGAATGACAACTACGGTGGAAAACGGTGGTAACCCTGTGCTGCGCTGTCGGATAAGCTGTGTGTGAAAGGGGTACTTATCCACAGGGTGGTTATCCACCGAGTTTCCCCCCCACTTGTACAACGACCTTAGACCCGGTTATCCACAGTGCTTATGCACAGACCGCTGGTCGTCTTTTTTTCGTATAAATCGCTGATTCCTCATGGAGGGTGAACAACCTTCGTGTGGATAAGTCGGGGCTTGGTCGGCTACAATGGCGGCTTGTTTTTGCCTCACCGGCTTTCAACTTAGGGGATATCCGTGTCAGTGGA
Organism: Pseudomonas sp. GL-B-26; assembly: GCF_019947405.1. Taxonomy (NCBI): domain Bacteria; kingdom Pseudomonadati; phylum Pseudomonadota; class Gammaproteobacteria; order Pseudomonadales; family Pseudomonadaceae; genus Pseudomonas; species Pseudomonas sp. GL-B-26. The sequence goes on from NZ_JAGYGJ010000016.1 coordinate 88,430, forward strand.
ACTTTGGCAGCAGTGCGTGGAGCTTTTGCGCGATGAGCTGCCTGCCCAACAATTCAACACTTGGATCCGTCCACTACAGGTCGAAGCCGAAGGCGACGAGTTGCGTGTCTACGCACCGAATCGTTTTGTTCTCGACTGGGTCAACGAAAAGTACCTGGGCCGCGTCCTTGAACTGCTGGATGAGCATGGCAATGGCATGGCGCCGGCGTTGTCCTTATTAATAGGCAGCAAACGCAGTTCGGCACCGCGTGCCGCCCCGAATGCTCCGTTGGCCGCCGCTGCTTCACAGGCTCAGGTCGCTCAAGCACCTGTCAACGCTGCGCCGTCAGCCCAGGTAGCCGCTCCGACCAAGCGTGCGACGCAAAAAGTTGCCGAGGTAAATGAAGAGCCATCGCGCGACAGCTTCGACCCGATGGCCGGGGCCAGTTCGCAACAGGCACCGATTCGCGCCGAACAGCGTACGGTGCAGGTCGAAGGTGCGCTCAAGCACACCAGCTACCTGAACCGCACCTTCACCTTCGAAAACTTCGTCGAGGGCAAGTCCAACCAACTGGCCCGGGCTGCGGCCTGGCAAGTGGCGGACAACCCCAAGCATGGCTACAACCCGCTCTTCCTTTATGGCGGTGTCGGCTTGGGTAAAACCCACTTGATGCACGCTGTGGGTAACCACCTATTAAAGAAGAATCCGAATGCCAAGGTTGTGTACCTGCATTCCGAGCGGTTCGTGGCCGACATGGTCAAGGCCCTGCAGCTGAACGCCATCAACGAGTTCAAGCGCTTCTACCGTTCGGTGGATGCGTTGCTGATCGATGACATTCAGTTCTTCGCCCGCAAAGAACGTTCCCAGGAAGAGTTTTTCCACACCTTCAACGCCCTGCTTGAAGGTGGCCAGCAGGTCATTCTCACCAGTGACCGCTATCCGAAAGAAATCGAAGGCCTTGAAGAGCGCCTCAAATCCCGCTTCGGCTGGGGCCTGACGGTAGCCGTCGAGCCGCCGGAGCTGGAAACCCGCGTGGCGATCCTGATGAAAAAGGCCGATCAGGCCAAAGTCGATCTGCCCCATGATGCGGCGTTCTTCATCGCCCAGCGTATTCGCTCCAACGTCCGTGAGCTGGAAGGCGCGCTGAAACGCGTGATCGCCCACTCGCACTTCATGGGCCGCGACATCACCATCGAGCTGATTCGCGAATCCCTGAAAGACTTGTTGGCGCTGCAAGACAAACTGGTCTCTGTGGATAACATTCAGCGCACGGTCGCCGAGTACTACAAGATAAAGATCTCCGACCTGCTGTCCAAGCGTCGTTCACGCTCGGTCGCACGTCCGCGTCAGGTTGCAATGGCATTGTCCAAAGAGTTGACTAACCACAGCCTGCCGGAAATCGGCGATGTGTTTGGCGGCCGGGACCACACGACTGTTTTGCACGCCTGCCGCAAGATCAACGAACTTAAGGAATCCGACGCGGACATCCGCGAGGACTACAAGAACCTGCTGCGTACACTGACCACTTGATGAACACCAGCGCAGCTTATTAAGGCAAGGGACTAGACCATGCATTTCACCATTCAACGCGAAGCCCTGTTGAAACCCCTGCAACTGGTCGCAGGCGTCGTCGAGCGCCGACAGACCTTGCCGGTGCTCTCCAACGTGCTGCTGGTTGTCGAAGGCCAGCAATTGTCGCTGACCGGTACCGACCTGGAAGTCGAGCTGGTCGGTCGTGTACAACTCGAAGAGCCTGCCGATCCAGGTTCCATCACTGTGCCTGCGCGCAAGCTGATGGATATCTGCAAAAGCTTGCCGAACGATGCGCTGATCGACATCAAGGTCGACGAGCAGAAGCTCGTGGTGAAGGCCGGCCGTAGCCGCTTCACCCTGTCGACCCTGCCGGCCAATGACTTCCCGACTGTGGAAGAAGGCCCCGGCTCGCTGACGTGCAGCCTTGAGCAAAGCAAACTGCGCCGTTTGATCGAACGCACCAGCTTCGCCATGGCCCAACAGGACGTGCGTTACTACCTCAACGGCATGCTGCTGGAAGTTTCCGAAGGCATCATCCGCGCCGTGGCCACCGACGGTCACCGTCTGGCCATGTGCTCGATGAAGGCCGATATCGGTCAGCCGGATCGTCACCAGGTGATCGTGCCGCGCAAGGGTATCCTTGAGCTGGCGCGTCTGCTGACCGAACCGGACGGCATCGTCAGCATCGTTCTGGGTCAACACCACATCCGCGCCACCACTGGCGAATTCACCTTTACCTCGAAACTGGTCGACGGCAAATTCCCTGACTACGAGCGCGTTCTGCCGAAAGGTGGCGACAAACTGGTCCTCGGCGATCGTCAGGCCCTGCGTGAAGCGTTCAGCCGTACCGCAATTCTGTCCAACGAGAAGTACCGCGGTATTCGTCTGCAACTGGCCAACGGTCAGCTGAAGATCCAGGCGAACAACCCTGAACAGGAAGAAGCGGAAGAAGAAGTGGGCGTCGAGTACAACGGCGGCAATCTGGAAATCGGCTTCAACGTGAGCTACCTGCTGGACGTGTTGGGCGTCATGACGACTGAGCAGGTTCGTCTGATCCTGTCCGACTCCAACAGCAGTGCGTTGGTGCAAGAGTCTGACAACGACGACTCGGCTTATGTTGTCATGCCGATGCGTCTGTAATCATGCTCAGCAGAAGCTAGATGTCTTTAAGTCGCGTCTCGGTCACCGCGGTGCGCAATCTGCACCCGGTGACCTTCTCCCCCTCCCCCCGAATCAACATTCTTTACGGCGCCAACGGCAGCGGCAAAACCAGTGTTCTGGAAGCCATTCATCTGCTGGGGCTTGCCCGTTCGTTTCGTAGCACCCGCCTGTTACCGGTCATCCAGTACGAGCAGCTCGCCTGTACGGTGTTTGGTCAGGTGGAGATGGCTGAGGGTGGGCACAGCGCCTTGGGGATCTCCCGCGACCGTCAAGGGGAGTTCCAGATTCGCATCGACGGGCAGAATGCCCGCAGCGCGGCGCAACTGGCGGAAATCCTGCCGCTGCAGTTGATCAACCCTGATAGCTTCCGGTTGCTGGAAGGCGCACCGAAGATTCGCCGTCAGTTTCTCGACTGGGGCGTGTTCCACGTGGAACCACGATTCATGTCCACCTGGCAGCGCTTGCAGAAGGCCCTGCGCCAGAGAAACTCTTGGCTGCGGCATGGTACACTTGACGCCGTTTCGCAAGCGGTTTGGGACAGGGAACTGTGCCAGGCCAGCGCTGAAATTGATGAATACCGCCGCGCTTATATCAAAGCCTTGAAACCAGTCTTTGAACAGACCTTGAGCGAACTGGTTGAGCTCGAGGGCTTAACGCTCAGCTATTACCGAGGTTGGGACAAAGACCGCGAGCTGAGTGCAGTGCTCGCCGGGTCCCTTCAGCGGGATCAGCAAATGGGTCATACCCAGGCCGGACCACAGCGCGCTGATTTGCGTCTTAGATTGGGTGCACACAACGCCGCGGACATCTTGTCTCGCGGTCAGCAGAAGCTGGTGGTCTGTGCATTGCGGATTGCCCAAGGGCACTTGGTCAGCCAGGCCCGACGCGGCCAGTGTATTTATCTGGTGGATGACCTGCCGTCCGAACTGGACGAGCACCACCGCCGCGCGCTTTGCCGCTTGCTGGAAGACTTACGCTGCCAGGTGTTTATCACCTGTGTAGATCACGAATTATTGAGGGAAGGCTGGCAGACGGAAACGCCAGTCGCTCTGTTCCACGTGGAACAGGGCCGTATCACCCAGACCCACGACCATCGGGAGTGAAGGCATTGAGCGAAGAAAATACGTACGACTCAACGAGCATTAAAGTGCTGAAAGGCCTGGATGCCGTACGCAAACGTCCCGGTATGTACATTGGTGACACCGACGATGGCAGCGGTCTCCACCACATGGTGTTCGAAGTGGTCGATAACTCGATCGACGAAGCTCTCGCCGGCCACTGCGACGACATCAGCATCATCATCCACCCGGACGAATCCATCACCGTTCGTGACAACGGTCGTGGTATCCCGGTAGACGTGCACAAAGAAGAAGGCGTCTCGGCAGCCGAGGTCATCATGACCGTGCTGCACGCCGGCGGTAAGTTCGACGACAACTCCTACAAAGTATCCGGCGGCCTGCACGGTGTAGGTGTGTCGGTTGTGAACGCCCTGTCCGAAGAGCTGGTCTTGACCGTTCGCCGCAGCGGCAAGATCTGGGAACAGACGTACATTCACGGTGTTCCAAAAGAACCGATGAAAATCGTCGGTGAAAGCGAAACCACCGGGACCCAGATCCACTTCAAACCGTCCGATCTGACATTCAAGAACATCCACTTCAGCTGGGACATCCTGGCCAAGCGGATTCGTGAACTGTCCTTCCTCAACTCCGGTGTCGGCATCGTCCTCAAGGATGAGCGCAGCGGCAAGGAGGAGCTGTTCAAGTACGAAGGTGGCTTGCGTGCGTTCGTTGAATACCTGAACACCAACAAGACCCCGGTCAACCAAGTGTTCCACTTCAACATCCAGCGCGAAGACGGCATCGGCGTGGAAATCGCCTTGCAGTGGAACGACAGCTTCAACGAGAACCTGTTGTGCTTCACCAACAACATTCCACAGCGCGATGGCGGTACTCACCTGGTGGGTTTCCGTTCCGCTCTGACGCGTAACCTGAACACCTACATCGAAGCCGAAGGTCTGGCGAAGAAGCACAAAGTCGCGACCACCGGTGACGATGCCCGTGAAGGCCTGACCGCGATCATCTCGGTAAAAGTGCCGGATCCGAAGTTCAGCTCCCAGACCAAAGACAAGCTGGTTTCTTCCGAAGTGAAGACCGCGGTCGAACAGGAAATGGGCAAGTACTTCTCCGACTTCCTGCTGGAAAACCCGAACGAAGCCAAGCTGGTCGTCGGCAAGATGATCGATGCGGCTCGCGCTCGTGAAGCGGCGCGTAAAGCCCGTGAGATGACACGTCGTAAAGGCGCGCTGGATATCGCCGGCCTGCCGGGCAAACTGGCTGACTGCCAGGAAAAAGACCCTGCCCTTTCCGAACTGTACCTCGTGGAAGGTGACTCTGCTGGCGGCTCCGCCAAGCAGGGACGCAACCGTCGGACCCAAGCCATCCTGCCTCTCAAGGGCAAGATCCTGAACGTCGAGAAGGCACGCTTCGACAAGATGATCTCTTCGCAAGAAGTGGGCACCTTGATTACCGCGCTGGGCTGCGGCATTGGCCGCGATGAGTACAACATCGCGAAGCTGCGTTACCACAACATCATCATCATGACCGATGCTGACGTCGACGGTTCGCACATCCGTACCCTGCTGCTGACCTTCTTCTTCCGTCAGTTGCCGGAGCTGATCGAGCGCGGCTACATCTACATCGCCCAGCCACCGCTGTACAAGGTCAAGAAGGGCAAGCAAGAGCAATACATCAAAGACGACGACGCCATGGAAGAGTACATGACGCAGTCGGCCCTGGAAGATGCGAGCCTGCACCTGAACGAGGACGCCCCGGGTATTTCCGGACCCGCCCTCGAGCGTCTGGTGAATGATTTCCGTCTGGTAATGAAGACGCTCAAGCGTCTGTCGCGCCTGTACCCACAGGAGCTGACCGAGCACTTCATCTACCTGCCTGCCGTTAGCCTGGAGCAATTGTCCGATCACGCTGCGATGCAGGATTGGATGGCCCAGTACGAAGTTCGCCTGCGCACCGTCGAGAAGTCCGGCCTGGTTTACAAAGCCAGCCTGCGTGAAGACCGTGAACGTAACGTCTGGCTGCCTGAGGTCGAACTGATCTCCCACGGCTTGTCGAACTACGTCACCTTCAACCGCGACTTCTTCGGCAGCAACGATTACAAGACTGTTGTTTCTCTGGGCGCTCAACTGAGCACCTTGCTGGACGACGGCGCGTATATCCAGCGTGGCGAGCGTAAGAAGCCGGTCACGGAGTTCAAGGAAGCCCTTGAATGGCTGATGGCCGAAAGCACCAAGCGTCACACTATCCAGCGATACAAAGGTCTGGGTGAAATGAACCCGGATCAGCTGTGGGAAACCACCATGGACCCAAGCCAGCGCCGGATGCTCAAAGTGACCATCGAAGACGCCATTGGCGCGGATCAGATCTTCAACACCCTGATGGGTGATGCGGTCGAGCCTCGTCGTGACTTCATCGAAAGCAACGCCTTGGCGGTTTCCAACCTGGACTTCTGATCCAGCGAACCTGCCAAACGAAAAAGGCCAACGCTCAAGCGTTGGCCTTTTTTTATTGTCAGAAAGGTGCGTCCGTTTACTCGGTCATCGCTGCCACGCTCTCCAACGAAGATTGAAACACCTGAACCGAAGGCATAAAAAAACCGGCTATATCAGCCGGTTTTTTTACGTCCAAAAAAAACTTATGCACCTTTTTCGGTTTTTTATGGGTTTATAAAATATGTATATAAATCATAAACCTACGAACTAAATCCGACGCATTTCAAGAAAACGGTACACAGGTTATCCACAAAATCTCAGACAGCCACTTGATCGGTAGCAGTCGGGGCTTGCGGGGCGGGTGGCAGCGAACCCATTTCACGTTGCATCTGCTCGTTCCAGGTCTGGACCCGATCATTCAGCTCGGCAATCGCTCGCGGTCCGCTACCTTCGGCATACATTGGCGCGCCGATGATCACGGTAATGACGCCCTGCTTCTTCGCCCAACCGGTTTTCGGCCAGAACTTGCCAGCATTGTGCGCAATCGGCAGTACTGGAAGTGCGGCGTTGACGGCTAAAGCAGTACCACCCCGAGAGAACTTTCCGATGGTGCCGTAAGGAACGCGCGTTCCCTCTGGAAAGATCAGGACCCAGACGCCGTCTTTCAACAGTTCATCGCCCTTCTTCGCTACATGCTTGAGTGCCGCTTTCGGATTGTCGCGGTCGATGGCGATCGGTCGCAGCATGGCCATGGCCCAGCCGAAAAACGGAACGAAGAGCAGTTCGCGCTTAAGTACCTGGCTCAATGGCTCAAAGTAGGCGGATAGAAAGAACGTCTCCCACGTGCTCTGGTGGTTCGACTGAATCACGCAGGGCTGGTCGGGTACGTTCTCGGCGCCCTTCACTTCGTAGCTGATGCCCAGAAAGACTTTGCTCAGCCACAAGGCGCAGCGGCACCAGTACACATTGATGAAGCGATACCGCGCCTTGAACGGCAGAAAAGGCGCGATAAAAAAGCTCAGGCTGCACCAGAGCAAGGAACTGGTGCCCAGCAGCAGGTAAAAGAGGAAGGTTCTGATGGCCTGCAGTATCGACATGGCGACATTTACCGTTGCGGGCACTGCCCGCCTATTCAAGCGCACTTCCCTTTCATCCTTGGTCAGGAAAATCGAAGCGCACGACTTATTTAAGTGCAGTTGTGCACAAGTTCTGCGGCAATCGCCGCCAGATCGTCAAAAATCAAGGTGCCTGCCGGTAGGGTCTTGCCCAAAGTCTTTTCGCCTTTCCCGGTCTTTACCAAAACTGGCTGTGAATCGACGGCTTTGGCGGCCTCCAGGTCACCAAGGGTATCGCCGACGAACCAAAGATTTGTCAGCGATACGTTGTAATGCGCGGCGATGGTTTTCAACATCCCGGGTTTTGGTTTGCGGCAATCGCAGCCATCGTCCGGCCCGTGCGGGCAATAGACGATCAGCCCGACTTCACCGCCCTGCTCCGCCACCCGCTCGCGCAAGCGCTCGTGCATGGCGTCCAGGGTGGCGATGTCGTAATAGCCGCGAGCGATGCCCGACTGGTTGGTAGCCACTGCTACCGTCCAGCCGGCCTTGCTCAATTGCGCGATGGCTTCGATCGAACCCGGGAGCGGAATCCACTCCTCCACCGACTTGATGTAAGCGTCGGAGTCGTAATTGATCACCCCGTCCCGATCGAGAATCAGCAGTTTCAACAGCAGCCCCTCAACCCAGCAGCGAAATGTCGGCGACGCCGAGGAACAGCCCACGCAGGCGCGACAGCAGCGCATAACGGTTGGCGCGGACCTTGGCATCTTCTGCGTTGACCATCACGGCTTCGAAGAACGCATCCACTGGCTCGCGCAAGGCAGCCAGACGTGCCAGCGATTCGCTGTATTGACGCGCCGCAGCCATCGGCTGGACAGCCTGGTCAGCCTGCTGGATCGCCGAGTACAGGGAGAACTCGTTGGCGTTGTCGAAGTATTTGGCTTCCACGACCGAAGGAACAGAGCCTTCGACCTTGCTCAGCAAGTTCGAAACGCGCTTGTTCACGGCGGCCAGGGCAGCGGCTTCCGGCAATTTTCGGAAAGCTTCTACCGCTTGTACGCGCTGATCGAAGTCCAGCGCTGAACCCGGTTTCAGGGCACGCACCGACAGGTACGTCCCGACATCAACGCCTTCGTCTTCGTAACGGGCACGCAGACGGTCGAAGATGAATTCCAGCACCGAATCGTTGAGGCCGGCAACCTTGACCTTGGTACCGAATGCATTCACGGCGAAAGCCACGGCGTCGTTCAGGTCGAGGTCGAGCTTCTTGTCGATCAGGATGCGCAACACGCCGAGTGCAGCACGGCGCAAGGCGTACGGGTCTTTGCTACCGGTTGGCAGCATGCCGATGCCGAAAATCCCCACCAGTGTGTCGAGCTTGTCAGCGATGGCCACCGCCGCACCGGTCAGGGTGGTCGGCAGTTCAGCGCCGGCACCGCGCGGCATGTATTGCTCGTTCAGCGCCAGAGCGACTTCTTCCGGCTCGCCGTCGTTGAGGGCGTAGTAGTAACCGGCGACACCTTGCATCTCCGGGAACTCACCGACCATCTCGGTCGCCAGGTCGCACTTGGACAGCAGACCGGCACGGGAAGCCCATGCGGCGTTACCGCCAATGCGTTGAGCGATGAACGCAGCGAGTTTGGAAACGCGCTCGGCCTTGTCGTAGACGCTGCCGAGTTTTTCCTGGAACACCACGTTCTGCAGGCGCAGGTTGAAGTCTTCGAGTTTCTGCTTCTTGTCTTGCTTGAAGAAGAACTCGGCGTCGGTCAGGCGTGGGCGAACCACTTTCTCGTTACCGGCGATGATCTGCTGCGGGTCTTTGCTTTCGATGTTGGCCACGGTAATGAAACGTGGCAGCAACTTGCCGTCGGCATCCAGCAGGCAGAAGTACTTCTGGTTGTCCTGCATGGTGGTGATCAGGGCTTCTTGCGGCACGTCGAGGAAACGTTCTTCGAACGAACACACCAGCGGCACCGGCCATTCAACCAGCGCGGTCACTTCGTCGAGCAGCGCTGGCGGCACGATCGCCGTCCCTTCCTGCATCGTCGCCAGCTCTTCGACGCGTTTGCTGATCAGCTCGCGACGCTCATTGGCATCGGCCAATACGTAAGCGGCACGCAGGTCGGTCAAGTAGTTGGCCGGCGAGGTGATGCGCACGCTTTCCGGGTGATGGAAGCGGTGGCCACGGGAATCGCGACCCGCCTTCTGGGCGAGGATCGTGCAGTCGATGACTTGGTCACCGAGCAGCATCACCAGCCACTGGGTCGGACGAACGAATTCTTCCTTGCGAGCACCCCAGCGCATGCGCTTGGGAATCGGCAGGTCGTTCAGGGAATCTTCGACGATGGTTGGCAGCAGGCTCGCGGTCGGCTTGCCGGCGATGCTTTGGCTGTAACGCAGTTTCGGGCCGCTCTGATCGATTTCGCTCAGGTCGACGCCGCACTTCTTGGCGAAGCCCAGGGCTGCTTGAGTCGGGTTGCCTTCGGCATCGAATGCGGCCTGACGTGGCGGACCATCGAGGTTGATGCTGCGATCCGGCTGCTGAGTCGCCAGATCGGTGATCAGCACAGCCAGACGACGTGGCGCGGCGTAGACGGTTTTGGTCTCGTAGTTCAGGCCAGCGGCTTGCAGGCCCTTGTCGATACCAGCCAAGAACGCGTCGGCCAGGGTGTTCAGGGCTTTGGGTGGCAGTTCTTCGGTGCCCAGTTCAACCAGAAAATCTTGAGCACTCATTGTGCAGCCTCCAGCTTGGCCAGTACTTCGTCACGCAAGTCCGGGGTCGCCATCGGGAAGCCCAGCTTGGCGCGAGCCAGCAAGTAGGCTTGCGCAACGGAACGCGCCAGGGTGCGGACACGCAGAATGTATTGCTGACGCGCGGTCACCGAGATCGCCCGGCGAGCATCCAGCAGGTTGAAGGTATGGGAGGCCTTCAACACCATTTCGTAGCTTGGCAACGGCAGCGGCTGGTCAAGTTCGATCAGGCGCTTGGCTTCGCTTTCGTAGAAGTCGAACAGTTCGAACAGCTTCTCGACGTTGGCGTGTTCGAAGTTATAGGTCGACTGCTCCACTTCGTTCTGGTGGAACACATCGCCGTAGGTCACTTTGCCGAACGGACCGTCAGCCCAGACCAGGTCGTAGACCGAGTCCACGCCCTGCAGGTACATGGCCAGGCGCTCGAGACCGTAAGTGATCTCGCCGGTTACCGGGTAGCACTCGATGCCGCCCGCTTGCTGGAAGTAAGTGAACTGCGTCACTTCCATGCCATTGAGCCAGACTTCCCAGCCCAGACCCCAGGCGCCCAGTGTTGGCGATTCCCAGTTGTCTTCAACGAAGCGAATGTCGTGGACCAGCGGGTCCAGGCCGACATGCTTGAGGGAGCCCAGGTACAGTTCCTGGAAGTTGTCCGGGTTCGGCTTCAGCACGACCTGGAACTGGTAGTAGTGCTGCAGACGGTTCGGGTTTTCGCCGTAGCGGCCGTCAGTCGGGCGACGACTGGGCTGCACATAAGCGGCGTTCCAGGTTTCCGGGCCAATGGCGCGCAGAAACGTGGCAGTGTGGAAAGTCCCGGCGCCTACTTCCATATCGTAGGGCTGAAGTACCACACAACCTTGCTCGGCCCAGTATTGCTGGAGGGCGAGGATCAAGTCTTGGAAGGTACGCACGGCTGGCGTAGGCTGGCTCACGAAATTCACCTGTTTCTTGGGCTGCGATTTAAAGAGCGGGAGTATACCCGATTCGGTCCTGCGCACGCCCCCTGGAGCCTTATGCCACGCTGCTTTTGGTGTTCCGAAGATCCGCTGTACATGGCTTATCACGATCAGGAGTGGGGCACGCCGCTACGCGATGCGCAGGGATTGTTCGAGTTGCTTTTGCTCGAAGGGTTCCAGGCCGGCCTTTCCTGGATCACCGTGCTGCGTAAACGTGAGCACTATCGTCAGGTGATGTTCGGCTTCGACGTACAGCGCGTGGCGCAGATGAGCGACGCCGAAATCGATGAATTGATGCTCGATCCGGGCATCATTCGCAATCGCCTCAAACTCAATGCGGCCCGGCGCAATGCCCAGGCCTGGCTGGCGCTGGAGGATCCGGTGGAGTTTCTCTGGTCCTTCGTCGACGGCAAGCCTGTGATCAATCATTTCAAGGACCGCAGCGAAGTCCCGGCCGTGACGCCGACCGCCGTGGAGATGAGCAAAGGCCTGAAAAAGGCCGGCTTCACGTTCGTCGGTCCAACTATTTGCTACGCGCTGATGCAGGCCTCGGGCATGGTCATGGACCACACCCAGGATTGCGATCGCTACGCGGCGCTGGCGATCGGCGGTTAGAATAGCCGCCTCGCGCACAGCACAAGATCAGGAGTGACCTGTGGATAAGTTTAAAGGCGCCTTGCTGGTAGGCGCTCTGCGGCTGTTTGCCCTGCTTCCTTGGCGGGCAGTGCAGGCAGTGGGCTCGGTCATCGGCTGGGTCATGTGGAAAACCCCTAACCGTTCCCGCGATGTGGTGCGGATCAATCTCGCCAAGTGTTTCCCGGATATGGACCCGGCCGAGCGTGAGCGTCTGGTAGGCCAGAGCCTGAAAGACATCGGCAAGTCCCTGACCGAAAGTGCCTGCGCCTGGATCTGGCCGGCCCAGCGCTCCATCGACCTGGTGCGTGAAGTCGAAGGTCTCGACGTATTAAAGGACGCCCTCGCCTCCGGCAAAGGGGTCGTCGGTATCACCAGTCACCTGGGCAACTGGGAAGTGTTGAACCACTTCTATTGCAACCAGTGCAAACCGATCATCTTTTATCGTCCGCCAAAGCTGAAGGCTGTGGATGATTTGCTGCGCAAGCAGCGGGTGCAATTGGGCAACCGGGTGGCCGCTTCCACCAAGGAAGGCATCCTCAGCATCATCAAGGAAGTGCGCAAAGGTGGTGCAGTGGGCATTCCCGCTGACCCGGAACCGTCCGAATCCGCCGGGATTTTCGTGCCGTTCTTCGCCACCCAGGCCCTGACCAGCAAGTTCGTACCGAATATGCTGGCCGGCGGCAAAGCGGTCGGCGTGTTCCTGCATGCGCTACGTCTGCCCGACGGTTCGGGTTACAAAGTGATCCTCGAAGCCGCGCCAGAAGCCATGTACAGCACCGATACCGAGACGTCCTGCGCGGCCATGAGCCAGGTGGTCGAGCGCTATGTGCGGGCGTATCCGAGCCAGTACATGTGGAGCATGAAGCGCTTCAAGAAGCGTCCGCCGGGTGAAGAACGCTGGTACTGAGTTGATTGGCATGATCTGTGGATAACCGTGAGTCCAGGGTTATCCACACCGTTCAATTAAGGGCGCAGAAGATGTCCGAACACCGCAAATCGTTTCGCATCAAGATCAGTCACCACAGCTTCGGCGAATGCCTGGGCCAGACGCGTAACCTTTCGACGACAGGCGTCTACGTCAAGCATCCGGGCTTGTCGGCATTGCCCAAGGGCGCGGTGGTTTACGGTCAAGTGCAAGACTTACCCACAGGCGCGCCGCGGGTGCGCATGGAAGTGGTGCTGGTGGATGCCGAGGGCATTGGCCTGCGCTACCTCTGATCAGTGAGCCTGACGCTCAAGCTTCTTCAGAAACACGGTCATTTCCTTTTCGGCCTGCTTGTCGCCATGGGCGCGAGCGGCTTCCAGGCCCTGTTCCCACGCCTGACGTGCGGATGCGAAATCCTTCAGCCCCAGATGGGCCTTGCCCAATAGCTTCCAGGCGGCTGAGTACTTCGGATCGAATTCGACGCAACGCTGGAAATGCTCAGCGGCCTTGGCGTTTTCCCCAAGATCCAGATAACCCTTGCCCAGACCGAAGCGCAGCAATGAGTTATCCACACCCTTGGCGAGCATTTTTTCCAGGGATTCGAGCATTGGGTGGATTCCTTATTGAGGTGAATCAGGGAAGGATTTTTTCTGAGAGACCGCCTTCGCGAGCAAGCCCGCTCCCACATTGAATCGTCTTCGTACACAAAATTAATGTCCACTGAAGATCTAATGTGGGAGCGGCGGTGCGACGATTCGACTTGCTCGCGAAGGGGCCAGTCTGCCCAGTGCAAACTCCGGATCAGAAGAAGCTGAGTCCCACATGGAACAGCTTCTCCACATCCCTAATATGCTTTTTATCCACAAGGAACAGAATCACATGGTCACCCGCCACGATCACCGTGTCGTCGTGGGCAATGATCACTTCTTCGTCACGGATGATCGCGCCAATGGTGGTGCCCGGCGGCAAGCCAATGTTCTCAATGGACTTGCCGATGACCTTACTCGATCTTTCATCACCGTGGGCAATCGCCTCGATGGCTTCCGCCGCGCCCCGGCGCAATGAGTGCACGCTGACGATATCGCCGCGACGTACGTGGGCCAGCAAGGTGCCGATGGTCGCCAATTGCGGGCTGATGGCGATGTCGATGTCGCCGCCCTGGATCAGGTCGACGTAGGCCGGGTTGTTGATGATGGTCATCACCTTCTTCGCGCCCAGGCGCTTGGCCAGCAGCGAGGACATGATGTTGGCTTCGTCGTCGTTGGTCAGCGCCAGGAAAAGGTCGGCGTCGGCGATGTTCTCTTCCATTAGCAAGTCGCGGTCGGAGGCACTGCCCTGCAACACCACGGTGCTATCGAGGGTGTCCGAGAGATGACGGCAGCGCGCCGGGTTCATCTCGATGATCTTCACTTGGTAACGGCTTTCGATGGCCTCGGCCAGACGCTCACCGATCTGCCCGCCGCCGGCGATGACGATGCGTTTGTAGCTCTCATCGAGGCGACGCATTTCGCTCATCACCGCGCGAATATTCGCCTTGGCGGCGATGAAAAAGACTTCGTCGTCCGCCTCGATCACCGTATCGCCCTGCGGCAAGATCGGCCGATCACGACGGAAAATCGCCGCGACACGGGTTTCGACATTCGGCATGTGTTCGCGCAACTGCCGCAATTGCTGACCCACCAGCGGGCCGCCGTAGTACGCCTTGACCGCCACCAATTGGGCTTTGCCTTCGGCGAAGTCGATCACCTGCAACGCGCCCGGATGCTGGATCAGGCGCTTGATGTAATTGGTGACCACTTGCTCCGGGCTGATCAGCACGTCCACCGGAATCGCTTCGTTGTCGAACAGCTCGGAGCGAGTCAGGTAGGCGGCTTCGCGAACCCGGGCGATTTTGGTCGGCGTGTGGAACAGGGTGTGGGCAACCTGGCAGGCAACCATGTTGGTTTCGTCGCTGTTGGTCACCGCCACCAGCATGTCGGCGTCGTCCGCGCCGGCCTGACGCAGTACCGTCGGCAGTGAACCGCGGCCCTGCACGGTGCGGATATCCAGCCGATCGCCGAGATCGCGCAGGCGTTCACCATCAGTGTCGACCACGGTGATGTCGTTGGCCTCGCTGGCCAAGTGTTCTGCCAGCGAACCGCCGACCTGCCCTGCGCCGAGGATGATGATTTTCATCCAGTCACTCCCTTAAAACCCATTAACCGCGCGCGGCGGCGATCTTGATCAGCTTGGCGTAGTAGAACCCGTCGTGCCCGCCTTCCTGGGCCAGCAATTGGCGACCGTGAGGTTGCTTGATACCGGCTTGAGTCGCGAGGTCCAGTTCACGGGCGCCCGGCGTGCGAGCGAGGAAGGCTTCGATGACTTCGGTGTTCTCGGTCGGCAGCGTGGAGCAGGTGGCGTAAAGCAGGATGCCGCCGACCTCCAAAGTTATCCACATGGCATCGAGCAGTTCACCCTGGAGAACCGCGAGTGCGGCGATGTCATCGGGTTGGCGAGTCAGCTTGATGTCCGGGTGACGACGAATCACACCGGTGGCCGAGCATGGCGCGTCCAGCAGAATGCGCTGGAACGGCTTGCCATCCCACCAGGTCGCGGTGTCGCGGCCGTCGGCGGCGATCAGTTCGGCGCTCAGGCCCAGGCGGGCGAGGTTTTCCCGTACCCGCACCAGACGCTTGGCTTCCAGGTCCACCGCCACCACACCGGCGAGTGCCGGCTCGGCTTCAAGGATGTGGCAGGTCTTTCCTCCCGGTGCACAGCAGGCGTCCAGCACCCGTTGGCCCGGTGCCAGGTCGAGCAGATCGGCGGCCAGTTGCGCGGCTTCGTCCTGCACGCTGATCCAGCCTTCGGCGAAACCCGGCAAGCTGCGCACGTCGGCAGCGGCGTCGAGAATGATGCCGTCCTGACTGTAAACACACGGCGTGGCGGCGATGCCGGCGTCAGTCAGCAACCCGAGGTAAGCATCGCGGCTGTGATGACGACGGTTGACCCGCAGGATCATCGGCGGATGCGCGTTGTTCGCTGCGCAAATGGCTTCCCACTGCTCAGGCCAAAACGCCTTGAGGGATTTTTGCAGCCAGCGCGGGTGGGCAGTGCGCACCACCGGATCGTGTTCCAGCTCGGCCAGCAGCGCTTCGCTTTCACGCTGGGCGCGGCGCAGCACGGCGTTGAGCAAGGCCTTGGCCCAGGGTTTTTTCAGCTTGTCGGCGCAACCTACGGTTTCACCGATGGCGGCATGGGCCGGAACCCGGGTGTAGAGCAACTGGTAGAGACCGACCAGCAACAGCGCCTCGACATCTGCGTCGGCTGCCTTGAACGGCTTCTGCAGCAACTTGGCCGCCAGCGCCGACAAACGTGGCTGCCAGCGCGCGGTGCCGAACGCCAGGTCCTGGGTGAAGCCGCGATCGCGGTCTTCGACCTTGTCCATTTGTGTCGGCAGCGAACTGTTGAGTGAGGCTTTTCCGTTAAGAACAGCAGCAAGTGCCTTGGCGGCGGCCAGACGTGGATTCATTGAGCGTCCGCCGCTTGACCGAGAGCGGTACCGACGGCGAATTTCTCACGACGGCTGTTGAACAAGTCGCTGAAGTTCAGCGCCTTGCCGCCGGGCAATTGCAGACGAGTCAGACACAGGGCTTGTTCACCGCAGGCGACGATCAAACCGTCCTTGCTGGCGCTGAGGATTTCCCCCGGTGCGCCCTGCCCTTCGGCGAGGCTCGCGGCCAGCACTTTCAGCGCTTCGCCATTTAGCGTGCTGTGGCAGATCGGCCATGGATTGAAGGCGCGGACCAGACGTTCCAGCTCAACCGCCGGGCGGCTCCAGTCGATGCGCGCTTCATCTTTGTTCAATTTGTGAGCATAAGTGGCGAGGCTGTCGTCCTGCACTTCGCCTTCCAGTGTGCCGGCGGCGAGGCCGGCGATCGCCTGAATCACCGCTGGCGGGCCCATTTCCGCCAGACGGTCGTGGAGGCTGCCGCCGGTGTCTTCACCGGTGATCGGGGTGGTGACTTTCAGCAGCATCGGCCCGGTGTCGAGGCCCAGTTCCATGCGCATCACGGTCACGCCGCTCTCGTTGTCGCCCGCTTCAACGGCGCGCTGGATCGGCGCCGCTCCGCGCCAGCGTGGCAGCAAGGAGGCGTGGCTGTTGATGCAACCCAAACGCGGAATATCCAGCACCACTTGCGGCAGGATCAGGCCGTAGGCGACCACCACCAGCAAGTCCGGCTTGAGCGCGGCCAGTTCAGCCTGAGCGTCTTCGTTGCGCAGGGTTGGCGGTTGCAGCACAGGAATGTTGTTTTCCAGAGCCAACTGCTTGACCGGACTTGGCATCAACTTTTGCCCACGGCCCGCCGGACGGTCCGGTTGGGTGTAGACCGCGACGATCTCGTAAGGGCTGTCGAGCAGGGCCTTGAGGTGTTCGGCGGCGAATTCCGGGGTGCCGGCAAAGACGATGCGCAGTGGCTCAGTCATTCAAAAGGTCTCGCAAAAGAAAAAGGCTTGCCGCAGCAAGCCTTTGAAAGGAGGGCATCAAGCGTTCTGGCGATGGAGCTTTTCCAGTTTCTTCTTGATTCGGTCGCGTTTGAGATTGGACAGGTAGTCAACGAACAATTTGCCATTCAGGTGGTCGCATTCATGCTGGATGCACACCGCGAGCAAGCCTTCGGCGATCAGTTCGTAAGGCTGGCCGTCGCGGTCCAGAGCCTTGACTTTAACCTTCTGTGGGCGATCGACGTTTTCGTAGAAGCCCGGCACCGAGAGGCAGCCTTCCTGATATTGCTCCATCTCGTCGGTCAGGGTTTCGAACTCGGGGTTGATGAACACCCGTGGTTCGCTGCGGTCTTCGGAGAGGTCCATCACGACGATACGTTTGTGCACGTTGACCTGGGTCGCGGCGAGGCCGATGCCTGGCGCTTCATACATTGTTTCAAACATGTCATCGACCAACTGACGCACTTCGTCGTCCACTACGGCCACAGGTTTGGCGATAGTGCGCAGGCGCGAGTCGGGGAATTCGAGGATGTCTAAAATGGCCATAAGCTCAATTGCTGCACATGTGAGGTAATGTCGGGTCGATGGCCTGGCGGGTCCGAAGATGCAGGCTACCGTTGTAAAACGTAGCTTCCTGCTCTTTTTGGTAAAGAGTCGGGAGCGAGCCACGAGGGCTCTGGCGTTCTACGCGAATGCACATAATAAAGGGATTCACCGCATGAGGAAATCACTACTCGCCTTGCTCCTTCTGGCCTCGGCCGGTTTGGCGCACGGGCAAGTGCAACTCAAGGAAGGTTTTCCACAGCAATACACCGTGGTATCGGGTGACACGCTTTGGGACATATCGGGGAAATACCTTCGTGAACCATGGAAATGGCCGGAACTCTGGCAGGCCAATCCACAGATCGAAAACCCCAATCTGATTTACCCCGGCGACTCGCTGTCGCTGGTCTACGTCAACGGGCAGCCACGCCTGACCCTCAATCGCGGCGCTTCCAGGGGCACCATCAAGCTTTCGCCACGCATCCGCAGCAGCGCGGTTGCCGATGCTATCCCGAGCATTCCGCTGCAATCGATCAACAGCTTTCTGCTGAGCAACCGCATCATCGACAAGGTCGAGGACTTCGACAAGGCGCCTTATATCGTCGCCGGCGATGCCGAACGCGTGCTCAGTGGCACCGGTGACCGAATCTTCGCTCGCGGTCACTTCGACCCGGCTCAACCGGTTTACGGCATCTTCCGTCAGGGCAAGGTCTACACCGATCCTGTCAGTAAAGAATTTTTGGGGATCAATGCCGACGATATCGGCGGTGGCGAGATTGTGGCCACCGAAGGCGACGTCGCCACCCTGGCGCTGCAACGCACCACTCAGGAAGTCCGCCTCGGCGACCGCTTGTTCAGCGGTGAAGAGCGCTCGATCAACTCGACCTTCATGCCCAGTGCGCCAAAAACCGAGATCAACGGGCTGATCATCGATGTGCCGCGCGGGGTTACCCAGATTGGCGCGCTGGATGTGGTCACGCTGAACAAGGGCCAGCGCGATGGCCTGGCCGAAGGCAACGTGTTGGTGGTGATGAAAACCGGCGAGACCGTGCGTGACCGGATCACCGGTCAGCCACTGAAAATCCCGGATGAGCGCGCCGGTTTGCTGATGGTTTTCCGCACCTACGACAAGCTCAGCTACGGGCTGGTGCTCTATGCATCACGCTCCCTGGCGGTGCTGGACAAGGTGCGAAATCCTTAACAGGCTCAACAAGTTACCAACAGAGTTATCCACAGCTTATTCCCGTTTGAACGGGGCTCATAACGATCAAGGATGATCCATGTCGCTGTCTGCTTTTGCACCGGTTTCCCCTGCGGAACTGGAAGCTCGTTTACGTTTGCATCGCCTGCCGGAACTCGGCCCTGCGCGATTCAAGAAATTGCTTGAGGCCTTCGGCTCGGCGTCCAAGGCAATCAGCGCGCCGGCCAGTGCCTGGCGTTCGTTGGGTTTGCCCCTCGCTTGCGCGGAGGCCAGGCGCTCCAGTGAAATCCGTGATGGCGCGAGCCATGCATTGGCCTGGTTAGAGCGTCCGAGCCAGCATTTACTGATGTGGGACCAACCTGACTATCCGGCACTGCTGGCGGAAATCAGTGATGCGCCGCCGCTGTTATTCGTGGCGGGCGATCCGGGAATTCTGGAAAAACCGCAGCTGGCGATGGTCGGCAGCCGTCGCGCTTCGCGGCCGGGCATGGACACCGCCGCTGCTTTTTCCCGCAGTCTGGCCGGTGCCGGTTTTGTCATTACCAGCGGTCTGGCCTTGGGCATTGATGCCGCCGCCCATCAAGCCGCTTTGGACGTGGGCGGGCGAACGGTCGGTGTACTTGGCACGGGGCTTGAAAAGTTTTATCCACAGCGCAATCGACGGCTGGCAGATGCCATGATCGCTTCGGGCAGCGCGGTGCTTTCGGAGTTCCCGCTGGACGCTGGTCCCAGCGCCAGCAACTTCCCCCGGCGCAATCGAATCATCAGCGGTTTATCCCTCGGCGTGCTGGTGGTCGAGGCAAGTATCGCCAGCGGTTCGCTGATCACCGCGAGGCTGGCGGCGGAACAGGGCCGCGAGGTGTATGCGATTCCAGGTTCGATCCACCACCCGGGCGCAAAGGGTTGTCATCAGCTGATCCGCGACGGCGCGGTGCTGGTAGAAACCATCGAGCATATCCTCGAAGCCTTGCGTGGCTGGCAACGGTTGCCGTTATCCACAGCGACACCAGCAGTGACACATCCGTTGCTCATGCTGCTGCATGCCGCGCCCCACACCAGTGAAGCGTTGTCCGTCACCAGCGGCTGGGCCTTGCCAAAAGTGCTGGCAGCGCTGACGGAGCTGGAAATGGATGGCCGGGCGGTCTGCGAAAGCGGGCGCTGGTTTGCGCGGGTGAGCTAGGTTTTACAAGGAAGATCGGTAAACTGCGCAGAGCCTTATTCCGGAGAGTTTTTCATGGTCAACAGTTGGCGTGTGCAACAAGCCGCACGAGCCATTCGCGCAGGCGCGGTGATTGCCTACCCAACCGAAGCGGTCTGGGGCCTGGGTTGCGACCCGTGGGACGAAGAGGCGGTCTATCGTCTGCTGGCGATCAAGGGTCGGTCGGTGGAAAAAGGGTTGATTCTGGTGGCCGACAACATTCGCCAGTTCGACTTCCTCTTCGAAGACTTTCCTGAATTGTGGATGGATCGCATGGCCAGCACCTGGCCAGGGCCGAACACCTGGCTGGTGCCGCATCAGAATATGTTGCCGCAGTGGATTACCGGCGTGCATGAAACGGTGGCGCTGCGGGTCAGCGATCACCCGTTGGTGCGGGATTTGTGCGCGGTGGTCGGGCCGTTGGTTTCAACGTCGGCCAACCCGCAGGGCCAACCGGCGGCGCGGACGCGGATTCGCGTCGAGCAGTATTTCCGTGGGCAGGTGGATTACGTGTTGGGTGGGAATCTGGGTGGGCGCAAGAATCCGAGCGTGATTCGCGATCTGGCGACCGGCCACGTCATCCGCCCGGATTAAGACCGAGGTGCGGCTATTCGCGAGCAAGTCGAATCGTCGCACCGCCGCTCCCACAGTTGACCGGGTTTCCTCAGCGGAATGAGGTTAAATGTGGGAGCGGGCTTGCTCGCGAAGGCGTCTTCAAGGCAACAAAACAGTCGAACCAGTCGTACGCCGCGCCGACAACTCGGTCTGCGCCTTCGCCGCTTCGGCCAATGGATATTTCTGGCTGATGTCCACCTTCAACTTGCCGCTGATGATCATCTCAAACAGCTCATCCGCCATACGCTGCAGGTTCTCGGCATTGTTGGCGTAGGTCGCGAGCGTAGGGCGGGTCACGTACAGCGAACCCTTCGCCGAGAGAATCCCCAGATTCACCCCGTCTACCGCACCGGACGCATTGCCGAAGCTCACCACCAGACCGCGAGGCGCCGCGCTATCAAGCGAAGTCAGCCAAGTGTCCTTGCCCACGCCGTCGTACACCACCGGGACTTTTTTCCCGTCAGTCAATTCCAGTACGCGCTGTGCGACGTTTTCATGGCTGTAATCGATGGTCGCCCAAGCGCCGTTGGCCTTGGCCAGTGCGGCTTTCTCTGGTGAGCTGACCGTGCCGATCAACTTCACGCCCAAGGCCTTGGCCCATTGGCAGGCCAGGGAGCCGACGCCACCCGCGGCAGCGTGAAACAGGATGGTTTCGCCACCCTTGAGTTCATACGTCTGACGCAGCAGGTACTGCACGGTCAGGCCCTTGAGCATCACGCCGGCGGCCTGTTCGAAGCTGATCGCGTCCGGCAGATGCACCAGGTTGGCTTCCGGCAACACGTGAACGTCGCTGTAGGCGCCCAATGGACCGCTGCCGTACGCCACGCGATCACCGACCTTGAACCGGGTGACTTCACTGCCCACCGCCTCGACCACGCCCGCGCCTTCCGAGCCCAGGCCCGATGGCAGGGCTGGCGGGGCATAGAGGCCGCTGCGGTAATAGGTGTCGATGAAATTCAGGCCGATGGCCTTGTTGGTCACGCGAACCTGCTGCGGGCCAGGCTCGGCGGGTTGGTAATCGACATACTCGAGTACTTCGGGGCCGCCATGGGCGCGGAACTGGATACGCTTGGCCATCAGAACTCTCCTTAGGTCTTGGCTACTGGATTTGTAGCGCGAAGCTCCCTATCGAACTCCCAAGCTTGATCTTCGTCAACTGCGGCAGGTCCATCTGCGATGTTATGCTACGCGCCCATTTGCGCCGGCCCCGCTCCCATGGAGCGCCGCGTAGCTTTGCCCGATTCAAGGTGATGACATGACGACCCGCACCGAGGCCGTAAAAGCCTACCTGCTCGACCTGCAAGACCGCATTTGCGCGGCCCTCGAAGCTGAAGACGGCGGCACGCAGTTCGTCGAAGACGCCTGGACCCGACCTGCCGGCGGTGGCGGTCGCACCCGGGTGATCGAAAACGGCGCGGTCATCGAAAAGGGCGGCGTCAATTTTTCCCACGTCTTCGGCAGCGGTCTTCCTCCGTCCGCCAGCGCCCATAGGCCAGAGTTGGCTGGCCGTGGCTTCGAAGCCCTTGGCGTGTCTTTGGTCATTCACCCGCACAACCCGTATGTGCCGACGTCCCACGCCAACGTGCGCTTTTTCATCGCTGAAAAAGAAGGTGAAGAACCAGTCTGGTGGTTTGGCGGCGGCTTCGACCTGACCCCTTATTACGGCAATGAAGAAGACTGCGTGCATTGGCACCGCGTTGCCGAACAGGCCTGTGCGCCGTTCGGTCCGGATGTTTACCCGCGCTACAAGGCCTGGTGCGACAGCTATTTCCACATCAAGCATCGCCACGAGCCGCGCGGCATCGGCGGCCTGTTTTTCGATGACTTGAACGAGTGGGACTTCGACACCAGCTTCGCTTTCATGCGTGCCATCGGTGATGCGTTCATCGACGCCTACCTGCCGATCGTGCAGCGCCGCAAAAATGATGCGTTTACCGCCAAACAGCGTGAATTCCAGGAATTCCGCCGTGGGCGCTACGTTGAATTCAACCTGGTCTACGACCGCGGCACGTTGTTCGGTCTGCAATCGGGCGGGCGTACCGAGTCGATCCTGATGTCCCTGCCACCGCAAGTACGCTGGAGCTACGACTGGAAAGCCGAGCCGGGCAGTGAAGAAGCACGGCTGACCGAGTACTTCCTGCAAGACCGCGATTGGTTGGCCAACGCCTGAACGAGGAATCCTGATGGACCGTTATGTCGTATTCGGTAACCCGATTGGCCACAGCAAGTCGCCGCTGATCCACCGTCTGTTCGCCGAGCAGACGGCTCAAAAACTGGACTACAGCACGTTGCTGGCGCCCCTCGACGATTTTTCCACCTGCGCCCGAACGTTTTTCCTCGAGGGTCGCGGGGCGAATGTGACGGTGCCGTTCAAGGAAGAGGCCTATCGTCTGGCGAACAGTCTGACGGCGCGGGCGCAACGCGCCGGTGCGGTGAACACCCTGAGCAAACTCGCGGATGGCAGCCTGCTGGGCGACAACACCGATGGCGCCGGACTGGTGCGGGACCTGACGGTCAACGCCGGTTTCAGCCTCAAGGGCAAACGCATCCTGCTGCTCGGTGCTGGCGGCGCGGTGCGCGGTGCGCTGGAGCCGTTGCTGGCCGAGCAACCTGCCTCGGTGGTCATCGCCAACCGCACGGTGGAAAAAGCCGAACTGTTGGCGGAATTGTTCGCGGACCTGGGGCCGGTGTCGGCCAGTGGTTTCGATTGGTTGAAGGAGTCGGTCGATCTGATCATCAACGCGACATCCGCCAGTCTGTCAGGGGATGTACCGCCGATTGCCAGCAGTTTGATCGAACCGGGCAAGACGGTGTGCTACGACATGATGTACGGCAAGGAGCCGACCTCGTTCTGCCGTTGGGCCAGTGAACATGGCGCGGCGGTGTCGATGGATGGCTTGGGGATGCTCGCGGAACAAGCGGCAGAAGCCTTCTTCCTGTGGCGCGGCGTGCGGCCGGACACGGCGCCGGTGCTGGCCGAACTCCGCCGCCAGTTGGCCCTTTAAAAGCTTCGCGAGCAAGTCGAATGGCCGCGACACCGATTTCGGATCAGTCCTCAAACCGGATCGGGCATTTCTCCGCCCCTTCCAGCTTCCGTAACTCTTCCACCACCTGCGGCCGCGCACGCCGCAGGGTCAGGCTGCGATCCTGGCGCAATAGCCGTCGCGCTTCCTGGTGCAGCATCTCCACGCCTGAATAGTCGATGAAGTTGATCTGTTGCGCCTCGATCACCACGCGCGCGCCGTGCATCCGTTGCAGGCGTACTTGCAGGTAATGGCTGGCGCCGAAAAAGATCGAACCGCCAACCCGCAGAATGTCTTCATCCCCATCCCGCCAATGCTGAACTCGCGGTTGTGAGGTGCGTTTGAGGTAGAAGAACAGCGAAGCCAGCACCCCGGCGTAGATTGCGGTCTGCAATTCCAGCAGCAGCGTGGCGACACAGGTCAGCGCCATGACCAGGAACTCGGCGCGACTGACCCGCAACAACGCGCGAATGCCGCGATGATCCACCAGACCCCAGGCGATCAACAAAATACTGCCGGCCATGGCCGGGATCGGAATGTGCGCGATCAAATTCGCGCCGAAGATGGCGAACAGCGCCACCCACACCGCCGAAAAAACGCCGGCCATCGGCGAGCAGGCACCCGCTTCGTAGCTCAGGCCCGAGCGGGTGAAGGAACCGGCTGACAGTGATCCGGAAAAAAACGCACCCACCATGTTCGATAAACCCTGGGCGCGGACTTCCTGATTGGCGTCGAGCAACTGCTGGGAGCGGGCCGACAAGGATCGGGCAATTGACAGACTGGTGACCAGCCCGAGCATGCCCACCGCCACCGCGCTGGGTAGCAAGCGCAGAATCAGGTCCAGATCCAGCGGCAGCGGGCTGAAAGGCGGCAACCGCCCGACAAATGCGCTGACCAACTTCACATGACCGAACATCGATGGCCAGAGCCAGACCAGCAATCCGCTCAGTACCAGGGTGATCAATAGCGTCGGCCAGCGCGGCAGGAGCAATTTCAGGATCACGCCCACGACGACCGTCGCCAGGCCCAGCATTAGCGACGGTTTATCCACTTCGCCAAGATGACTGAACAGCATCATCAAGCTGTTCAGCGCTGTTGCCTGGTTGGGCAAGTCCAGCCCCAACAGATTCGGCAGTTGGCCGATGGCAATCACCACCGCCGCGCCGAGGGTGAAACCCAGCACCACCGAGTGCGAGACGAAATTCACCAAGGCGCCGAAGCGCAGCAAACCGAGCAGCCACTGGAAAATGCCGGCAAGCAGCGTCAGCAACAGGATCAGGGTGACGTAGTCCTCTGACGCAGGAACGGCCAGCGGACTGACGCTGGCATACAAGACAATAGAAATCGCCGCCGTAGGACCGCAGATCAAGTGCCATGAAGAACCCCAGAGACAGGCGATCAGCACCGGGATAATCGCAGCGTACAGACCGTATTCAGGTGGGAGACCGGCGATCAGCGCGTAGGCAATGGATTGCGGCAACGCGAGAATCGCACCGCTGAGGCCGACGATCAGGTCGCGACCGACGCTGGCGCGGGTTTGCCGGGGCATCCAGCTAAGGAAGGGGAAGAGTGAATGGCGGCTTGGGAAGGCCATGGGTCCTCTCGGGTGGGGGTTTGCGCAAGGGTAGCAGGGTGGGGACTGCCAGGGAGATCGCCCCCTCACCCTAACCCTCTCCCCAGAGGGGCGAGGGGACTGACCGTGTTGAATGTTCGGAATACTGCGACCTGAGATAACGAGGCGAACTCAGGTCTGAAAAACACCGGAGATCTGCTCCCTTTCCCCCTCTCCCCTATGGGGAGAGGGCTGGGGTGAGGGGTGGATCCTGAGTCAGACACAATACTCAGGATCGATCCATCAAAGCTTCGCTTTCACCGCCCCCAACGCATCCTTCCCATCCACTGTCTTCACCCCATCCAGCCACTTATCCAGTACCGCCGGATTAGCCTTGATCCACGCCTTGGCCGCATCAGCATTGCTGACCTTCTTGTTCACCACCTCGGCCATGATGCTGTTCTCCATGTCCTGGGTGAAACTCAGGTTGGTGAGCAGTTTGCCAACGTTCGGGCAGGCCTGTGCATAACCTTTGCGGGTCAGGGTATGGACGCTGCCGGTGTCGCCGAAGTACTTCTCGCCGCCCTTGAGGTAATGCATTTTCAGTTGCACGTTCATCGGGTGTGGGGTCCAGCCGAGGAAGGTCACGAACTTCTGTTTTTTCACCGCGCGGGACACTTCGGCCAGCATGGCCTGCTCGCTGGACTCGACCAGTTTCCACTGGCCCATGTCGAAGTCGTTCTTCTTGATGATTTCCTGCAAGGAGATGTTGGCGGGAGCGCCGGAGCCGATGCCATAGATCTTCTTGTCGAACTTGTCGGCGTACTTGTTCAGGTCGGAAAAGTTATGCACACCCGCGTCCCAAACGTAATCCGGGACCGCGAGGGTGAATTCGGTGCCGTCGAGGTTCTTTGCCAGTTGCGTGACATCGCCGGTGGCCACGAACTTGTCGTAGAAACCCTGCTGCGCCGGCATCCAGTTACCCAGAAACACATCGACCTGGCCATCTTTCAAGCCGCCAAAGGTGATCGGCACTGCAAGCGTGTCGACTTTGGCCTTGTAGCCCATGCCGTCCAGCAGAAACCCGGTGATGGCGTTGGTCGCGGCGATATCGCTCCAGCCAGGGTCGGCCATTTTCACCGTCTCGCAACTCTGATCGGCATAGGCCGATGCACTGCCCAGAGCCAGAAGCCCGACCGTCATTGCTGTGGATAACCTACGCATGGCATTCCCCTTAACATTATTGGTTTTGGCAGGGTTGTGGATAACGTGCTTTACGCTCCAGATCGTCGAGGTCGATGTGGTTGCGCATGTACTGCTGACTGGCGTCCACCAGTGGCTGGTGATCCCAGCTCTTCAGCTTACCGATGGTTAACGCCTCGGCGACAAAACGTCGGCGTCGCTGGCTGGCGAGCACTTGTTGATGGATCGCCGGGATATCCCATTTGGCCCGGGCTTCGGCGAAAAATTCTTCGAAAAGCAACCGATGTTGCGGCGATTGGCTGAGTTCTTCCAGTTCGCGCGGGTCGTTGTGTACGTCGAAGAGCAGGCAAGGATCGTCTTCGCTGTAGATGAATTTGTAGGCGCCGCGGCGAATCATCATCAGCGGGCTGATGGTGCCTTCAGCCATGTACTCGCCGAAGACCTCGTCATGACCGCCCTGCCCTTGCAGGTGCGAGACCAGCGAGCGGCCATCCAGCGGCAGCCCAGGCTCCAGCGAACCGCCGGCCAGTTCGACGAAGGTCGGCAACAGATCGGCGGTGGAGACCGCCGCGCTGACCCGGCCAGCCCCGAATTGCCCCGGCGCACTGATCAACAGCGGCACGCGGGCGGCCATTTCGTACCAATGCATTTTGTACCAGAGCCCACGCTCGCCGAGCATGTCGCCGTGGTCGCCGGAGAACACGATGATGGTGTCATCGATCAGACCGGTTTCCTCGAGTGTTTGCAGGAGTTTGCCGACGTTGCTATCGATATAGCTGCACGCACCGAAGTATGCCCGGCGCGCATCGCGAATCTTATCCACAGGCAACGGTTTGTCCCACAGGTCGTAAACTTTGAGCAAACGCTGGGAGTGCGGATCAAGTTCGGTCTGCGCCGGGGTTTCAGGCAACGGGATATCTGCGTCGTCATACATATCCCAGAAAGCCTTGGGAATGGTGTACGGATCGTGTGGGTGGGTCATCGAAACGGTCAGGCAGAACGGCTGATCGCCATCTTCCCGGATGTGATCGAACAAATACTGCTGGGCCTTGAACACCACCTCTTCGTCGAAATCCAGCTGATTGGTGCGTACACATGGCCCGGCTTGCAGTACCGAAGACATGTTGTGAAACCAGGTTGGACGCACGTCCGGCTCGTCCCAGTTCACAGACCAGCCGTAATCGGCCGGGTAGATGTCGCTGGTCAGGCGTTCTTCATAGCCGTGCAGCTGATCCGGGCCGCAGAAATGCATCTTGCCCGACAGCGCGGTGCGGTAGCCGAGTCGACGCAGGTAGTGGGCATAAGTCGGTACGTCGGCGGGGAAATCGGCCGCGTTGTCGTAGGCGCCGATCTTGCTCGGCAACTGACCGCTGACCAGGGTAAAACGCGACGGCGCACACAGTGGGCTGTTGCAATAAGCGGCGTCGAACACCACGCCTTCGGCGGCGAGGCGGCTGAGATTGGGCAGTTTGATGGGCGAAGGGCCGTAGAACGGCAACATTGGCGCGGCCATCTGATCGGCCATGATGAAAAGAATATTCTTGCGCTTCATGTGATCGCGGCATTCCATAGTGAATATTTATGCGAGAGTGCTGCGATCGAGCATGTAGCCCAAGCAATTTGTGGTAAAGCCCATGCGCGGCAATGACTAGGATAAGCACAGCTTATGTATGACACCCTTGGTGATTTGTCTCTGGATTTGCTTCGCGCCTTCGAAGCAGCGGCCCGTCAGCGCAGCTTCACGGCGGCCGCGGTGGAGCTCGGCACCACGCAACCGGCCATCAGCCAGCAGATCAAACGGTTGGAAGAACAACTCGGGACGCGGCTGTTCGACCGGATCTATCGCGGCATCGAACTGACTGAGGCCGGGACGATCCTGTTTGAGCAGGTTCAGCTCGGATTGCAGAACATCGACGCAGGATTGAGCGCGATCAGCGCACAGCACCAACATGAAGTGTTGCAGGTCGCCACCGATTTCGCCTTCGCCGCGTATTGGCTGATGCCGCGTCTGCATCGCTTCCATGCCGCCAATCCTCAAGTGGACGTCAGCCTGGTCACCAGCGAACGCAGCCTCAACATGCTGCGCACCGATATTGATGTGGCGGTGTTGTTTGGTGATGGCCGATTCAAACAGGGCGAAAGCCATTGGCTGTTCAGCGAGGAAGTATTTCCGGTGTGCAGCCCGTTGCTGTTGAAGGATCGTCCCCTGCCCTTGCCCTCCCAGTCATTGCTCGAGTTTCCGCTGCTGCACCTTCGAGGCGAAAACAGCAGCAACTGGTTCGACTGGAGCGGCGTGTTTCGGGAGTTGGGGATCGCTTCGGCACCTGCGCCTGGGCAATTGCGCTTCGACAATTACACGCTGTTGATCCAGGCGGCGATTGGCGGCCAGGGCGTGGCGATTGGGTGGCGACACCTTGTGGATAACTTGCTGGCGCAAGGTTTGTTGTGTCGACCGATCGCGGAAACGGTCATTTCCAGGCTCGGCTATTACGTGGTCCTGCCCCAGCGGAAACGGCGTGGTGCGCTGATTCAACAGTTTGTGGACTGGCTGATGGCTGAGCAGGCCAGCAGTGCGCAATCGTTGAATGGCCTACCGTTGCCGTCGATTGCCGTTTAGAAGCGAAAAGATCGCAGCCTGCGGCAGCTCCTACAGGGCTCCGCGTATCGGCATCGATCTTTACGATTCTGAAGTCGCAACGAAATTCACGTGTTCGCCGACATGCAGGTTCAACCGCAACTCATCGGCAATCCCCACGGCCACCCGGCTCAACCGTTCAAGCGGTTCGGCGAGGCCCGGCTCCAGGCTGCGGCTGACGTGGCTGAAATGCTCGATGGTCAGCCCGGCCACCCCGCGCGGCGCATTGACCAGCGTCCAGTGCAAGGTGCTGCTTTGCAGGGCCTCGCGGATTTCTTCGGCGGCGTGGCGTTGCAGTCGATCTTCTATCTCCGGATCGTCCAATACCTCGAAATCGCCCACCAGAAACAACCGGGCAATCCCCGAGGCCTGCATGCCATCGATCAGAGCATCCACCGCCAGCACTTGCTCGACCGGGCCGGGCACGATGGATTTCTCCACGTGCTCGCTGTTCATCGGCAACCCTGGTGCATCCAGCAGACAGATCACCGCCGAACAGCCGGCGACGCTCTGCTTGACCCGCTTGGCGTCGAACAAATCACCGGATTTGGTCCGCAATCCCGGGCGCGGCGCGAGCGCCGTCAAATCATCGATAATCGCGATCACTTCATGTTGGCGCCGCAGCATTTCAGCCATCAGCGCACTGCCCAGGCTACTCATGGCACCATAAAGCACCACTTTCACCACCGGGGTTTCGGCATTTTTCATGGCCGTGCTCCGTTCTTCCTATCTTTATGGCGTGTGACCTGTGGGAAACGACGCCGGTTCGACTCGGTTCAGAGGGTTTCAAATGCAGCAGATCAAGGGCTACCACGCCCATGTCTACTTCAACGCCAGCACCCTTCCTCAGGCGCGAGCCTTGTGTGAGCAGGCGGCGCAACTGTTTCCAGTGAGGATGGGGCGCGTCCATGAACGCCCGGTGGGCCCGCACCCGGACTGGAGCTGCCAGTTGGCTTTCGAGCCGCAATACATCGGCGACGTGCTGCCCTGGCTTGCGCTCAACCGCAAGGGTTTGGTGGTGTTCCTGCACCCGGACACCGGCGACGATCTGCTCGACCACACCGAGCATGCCATCTGGATGGGCGCGATTCGGCCACTGGATCTGTCTATTTTTTGATCAGTTTACAACTGTTCCTCAGCTTCGCCGGGCAAATGTTCATCCAGATGCAGCCAGGGCAGACGGTTGTCAGTCCAGATATGTTTTTCGGCGGGTGCCTGCTCGGGATGATCGAGGGTGGCGATGGTCACGTCGATGCTGTCCGGGCTCAGGTGCGAGACCAGCGCTAGCTGCGCCCCACAGTTGTCGCAGAAATACCGCACGCAGGTTGTTGAAGAGTCGTACTGCGCCGGCGTCCCTTTCACCCATTCAAAGGCTGACGCGGGCACGGTGATCCAGGTGGTCACGATCCCGCCGCTGACCCGTCGGCAAATCGAACAATGACAGTGGGCGATGTCGTGCAAAGGCCCGCTGAATTGATAGCGCAGATGTCCGCAATGGCAGCCGCCCGTATGAATTTCGGCCATGTTTTTTCCTCCTGCCCCGTATTCAGGGACATTGAACCCGTCCGACGACCGGTTGCACATCTGGTCAATGCTTTCATCCGCGAAAGCTGGCTGAAAGCTTCCCCGATTAGGATCGCCCCCACTGCCGGCAACAGACCGGTTGGCCAACGTGAGTGTTTGATTGCTTGCACGGTCCATTTAACAACAACAATGGTGATCCTGATGTCCTCTTCTATCCGCCGCTTCGCTGTCACTCCGCCCATACGCCTCGTGCTTCCCGTTCTGCGCTGACCCACCCGGTTCGCCCATTCCCTAGCCGCGCTATGCCTGGAGTATTCCCATGCTGACTTTCCTTGGCTTTGCCATGGTCATCACGTTCATGTTCCTGATCATGACCAAGCGCCTGTCCGCGCTGATCGCTCTGATCATCATTCCGATCCTGTTCGCACTGTTCGGCGGTTTTGCGCCGAAGATCGGCCCGATGATGCTCGAAGGCATCACCAAGCTCGCACCGACCGGTGTGATGCTGATGTTCGCCATTCTGTACTTCGCCCTGATGATCGACTCCGGCCTGTTCGACCCTGCCGTGCGCAAGATCCTCAAACTGGTCAAGGGCGACCCGTTGAAAGTTTCGGTCGGCACCGCCGTACTGGCGCTGATCGTGTCCATGGACGGTGATGGCGCCACCACTTATATGATCTGCGTGGCCGCCATGCTGCCGCTCTACGCCCGTATCGGCATGAGCCCGCGGATCATGGCCGGCCTGATCATCCTCGCCGGTGGCGTGATGAACATGACGCCTTGGGGCGGGCCGACCGCTCGTGCGGCCAGTGCGCTGCACGTGGACCCGTCCGACATCTTCGTACCGATGATTCCGGCGATGGCTTTCGGGGTGCTGGCCATCCTCATGATTGCCTACTTCTATGGCAAGCGTGAGCGTGCGCGCCTGGGTGAGCTGCATCTGGTGGGCGATGAAATCGACCACAGTGAAATCAGCGTTTCGCAATTCCCGGATGCCCGTCGTCCGAATTTGATCTGGTTCAACGGTGCCCTGACCCTGGCCCTGATGGGCACCCTGGTGGCCGGTCTATTGCCGCTGCCGGTGCTGTTCATGGTGGCATTCAGTATCGCAATGATCGTCAACTACCCATGCCTGCAGCAGCAGAAAGACCGCGTCGCGGCTCACGCCGGTAGCGTGCTGGCCGTGGTCGGTTTGATCTTCGCGGCCGGTATCTTCACCGGTATCCTGACGGGCACCGGCATGGTCGATGCGATGTCGAAAAGCCTGTTGGCGGTCATCCCGGACTTCCTCGGCCCGTACCTGGCAGTGATCACTGCACTGGTGAGCATGCCGTTCACGTTCTTCATGTCGAACGATGCATTTTATTACGGCGTGTTACCGGTACTTGCGGAAGCCGCCAGCCATTACGGTATAACCGCGGTTGAAATGGCACGTGCCTCGATCGTCGGTCAGCCCGTCCACTTGCTGAGCCCGCTGGTACCATCGACCTACCTGTTGGTGGCCCTGGCCGGTATCGACTTCGGTGATCACCAGCGTTTCACCCTGAAGTGGGCAGTGCTGGTTTGCATGTGCATACTGATCGCCGCTTTGCTGATGGGGATTTTTCCGCTGTTCAGCACTCTATAAGCCCAAGACTCACCATGAAGGGTCCAGGCTTTGTTGTTTGAAGCCCGGGCCCTTCGTGGTTTAACACTCGCACAAAGGAATACACATGGAATGGCTGACCAACCCTGAAATCTGGGTTGCCTTCTTCACCCTGACCGCCCTGGAAATCGTCCTGGGTATCGATAACATCATCATGATTTCGATCCTGGTCAGCCGCATGCCCAAGCACATGCAGGCGCGCACGCGGATTTTCGGCCTGGCGCTGGCCATGGTCACGCGGATCCTGTTGCTGCTGTCGATCACCTGGGTCATGCGCCTCACCGCGGACCTGTTCGAAGTGTTCGGCCAAGGCATTTCCGGGCGTGACCTGATCCTGTTCTTCGGTGGTCTGTTCCTGCTGTGGAAGAGCTCGCAAGAGATGTACCACGCGCTGGAAGGTGAAGACGAAACCAATGAGGAGCCGGGCGGCAAGGGCGGCAACTTCCTCTACACCATCATTCAGATCGCGATCATCGACATCGTGTTCTCGCTGGACTCGGTCATCACCGCCGTGGGCATGGTGTCCCACGTACCGGTCATGGTCGCGGCGATCGTCGTTGCCGTGCTGGTGATGATGTGGGCTTCGGGCACCATCAGCGAGTTCATCGACAAGCACCCGTCGTTGAAGATGCTGGCGCTGTCGTTCCTGTTGATCGTCGGTACTGTGCTGATTGCTGAGTCTTTTGACGTTCACGTTCCAAAAGGCTACGTCTACTTCGCCATGGCGTTCTCGCTGGCGGTGGAAGCGATCAACATCAAGATGCGCACCGCGATGATGAAAAAGCGCAAGCAGCAGGATCCGGTGAAACTGCGCAAGGACATTCCGGGTCAATAACCCGAATGCCATGTGATGACAAAGGGGCCTTCGGGCCCTTTTTTCATATCTGCATCAAGCTGTTTTTATGACAGTTTTGTTTCAATCGCTACTTTAGCTGTGCGATGCTGGCGCGCAGACCGTTAGCCAACTACAGCTTAAGTACAGAACGTAGAAGAACGCGCGGCACCGTCAACTTGCCCCTTTGGGGCGCTACCACCACAGGGGGCCAGCATGCTCACCCTGCTCAATTTGTTATCTGCCGTGGCCTTGTTGATCTGGGGCACGCACATCGTCCGAACCGGCATCCTGCGGGTCTACGGTTCCAACCTGCGCCATGTGATTGGCCGGAACATGTCCAAGCGCTGGCTGGCGTTCATCTCGGGGATCGTCGTGACGGCGATGGTCCAGAGCAGCAACGCCACCGCCATGCTCGTCACCTCCTTTGTCGGTCAGGGCCTGATGGCGCTGACCCCGGCCCTGGCGACCATGCTCGGGGCCGACGTCGGTACCGCGCTGATGGCGCGGGTGCTGACCTTTGACCTGTCATGGCTGTCACCGCTGCTGATCTTTCTCGGGGTGATTTTCTTCCTGTCGCGCAAACAGACCCGACTGGGCCAGATGGGCCGGGTCAGCATCGGCCTGGGGCTGATCATTCTGGCGCTGCAACTGATCGTCGAGGCTGCCGCGCCGATTACCCAGGCCCAAGGCGTGAAGGTGATTTTCGCCTCACTGACCGGCGACATCCTGCTGGATGCCCTGGTCGGCGCGCTGTTTGCGATGGTTTCCTACTCCAGTCTGGCCGCCGTCCTGCTGACCGCGACCCTGGCCGGTGCCGCAGTGATCAGCCTGCCCGTGGCCATCGGCCTGGTGATCGGCGCCAACATCGGCAGCGGCATCCTCGCCTTCCTCAGCACCAGCATGCAAAACGCCGCCGGCCGTCAGGTGGCGTTGGGCAGCCTGCTGTACAAGTTGATCGGCCTGTTGCTGATCATCCCGGTACTCGACCCGTTGGTGCACTGGATCGACAGTCTGGACTTCAGCCCTCAGGAAATGGTCATCGGCTTTCACCTGCTCTACAACACCGCGCGCTGCCTGATCTTGCTGCCGAGTGTCGGACCGATGGCCAGGTTCTGTGCGTGGGTGCTGCCGGAGCGCCCGCAAGCCAACGGCACTGCCAAACCGCGGCATCTTGATCCGACAGCGCTGGTCACGCCCAGCCTGGCGCTGGCCAATGCCGCCCGGGAAACCCTGCGCATCGGCGACCTGATCGACAACATGCTCGAGGCCATGCTCGACGTGCTGAACGGCAAGCAAACCGCCATTACCCAGGAAATGCGGCGCCTGACCGATGATGTGGAATCGCTCTATGGCGCGATCAAACTGTATCTGGCGCAAATGCCCCGCGAAGACCTCAGTGAGCAGGACAGCCGGCGCTGGGCGGAAATCATCGAGCTGGCGATCAACCTTAAACTCGCCAGCGACCTCATCGAACGCATGTTGCGCAAGGTCCAGCAGCAGAAAACCTCTCAGCGCCGGTCTTTTTCCGAGGTCGGCCTGGAAGAGTTGGCGGGGCTGCACACTCAGTTGATATCCAATCTGCGCCTGGGGTTGTCGGTGTTCCTCAGTGCTGATAAGGAAAGTGCCCGCCAGTTACTGCGTGAGAAACGTCGCTTTCGCGCACAGGAACGGCGCCTGGCCCATGCTCACGTCAGCCGATTGCAACGTAAGATCGTGCAAAGTATCGAAACCAGCTCGTTGCACCTTGAGTTGATTGCCGACATGAAGCGTCTGAATTCGCTGTTTTGCAGCAGCGCCTATGTGGTGCTGGAAACTTCCGACACCGGTGCTCTGGCGGTCGACGAATTCGCTGACATCACTCATTCACCCTGAACGTCCACAGTTGCCTGAAGTCTGTTGAACTTACGCTAGCCGTATGGAAACTCGTTATGCGTTGTTTGTTGTTCGCCTGTCTGTTGCTTGGCTCATTCCCTTCATTTGCCCTGGATCGCTTTCAGGTCGAGGGCTATACGCTGCCCAACGGCCTGCAATTGATGCTCAAACCTGGCACCGAGCGCGGGCATGTGGCGATTCGTCTGGTGGTCGGCGTCGGTATCGATGATTTCAGCTGCGCCGACAAGGAACTGCCGCACCTGCTTGAGCACTTGCTGTTCAGCGGCATCGACGCCACGGGCGAAGGCGGGCTGGAAGAACGCATGCAGGCCCTGGGTGGCGAGTGGAACGCCTACACCAGCAATGCCGACACGACGTTCGTCATCGAAGCCCCGGCGAAAAACCAGCGCAAGGTCCTCGACCTGCTGCTGGCGCTGCTGACCCAGACCCGAATCGACGACAACGCCATCAACGCCGCCAAACAAGTGGTCGAGCGCGAAGACGGCGGCCATTACTCGCACCTGCAACGCTGGCTGGATCGCCAGGACCTTGGCCACACGGCGAGTAATCAGCTGGCGGTGGAACTGGGCCTTAAATGCCCCGAGCGGCCTGAGGTCGATCACCTGACCCGCGATCAGCTGGAAAAGGTACGCAAGGCCTGGTACGCGCCCAACAACATGACCCTGATCGTGGTCGGCGATCTCGAGCGGTTGCTGCCGGCCTATCTGGAACGGTCTTATGGCGCGCTTCAAGCGGTCGACCCGACCGATCACCTGCCCCTGCCGGCGATCCAGGTCAGTGCTGCCCATGAGCGCACCCTGAGTCACGGTTTTGTCGGCGGCAGTGCCAAGTTGCATTGGCTGGTACCGGAGCCGGTGCTGGAGGATCAGCATGACGAAACCTTCGACTTGCTCAAGGACTATCTGGACTGGGCGCTCTACCGCCAACTGCGCCTGACTCATAGCTTGTCCTACGGGCCTTCGGTCGAGCGCGAGGTGTTTGGCGGTGTGGGCTTCATGAGCCTGAACGCAGACCTTGAGCGCGACGACGTGCCCGAGGCCGAACAGGTGCTGGATGATCTGAAGGCCGGGTTGCTCAGGGACGGTCTCAATGCCAACACCTTCAACCGCCTAAAGCAGGCCGCCATCGCCCGCCAGGCCTGGGCCGTGCAAGGCAACAGCGCGTTGGCCGATTATTACTGGAGTGCCCTTGGGGACTACGAGGACGGCCGTTTCGCCAACCCGGCCAAGGAACTGCAAGGGGTGACGCTGGAGGAAGCAAATAAGGCCATGCGTGAATTGCTGATGCAGCCGGGCTACCTGCGGATCGAACAGCCGTTGATCAGTGATGATCTGTTTGTGTGGGCGATTGCCGGGGTGCTGGGGCTCAGCATATTGATGCTGATGGGTTGGCGCTTGCATCGAAGGGCACCGCGAACCGTGTAATTGAATGGACTCGCCCAAGCCGAGGCGTCTGTGCGCCACGGTGGCATTCTTATAGAAGCCAACGACAGCGAGGGCGAGGCCATGAAAAAGCATACGACGATCAATCAGTCTTTGTCAGCCGATCTGGCGGCATGCACCACAGTTGCGGTGGATCTTGCCAAAAGAGTCTTTCAGTTGGCCGGGGAGGATGCTCTCGGTCAGGTGTTGTTCGAGAATCGAATCAAGTCACGTGAGGCCTTTCAGGCATTTCTTCATAAGCTTCCAGCGAGCGTGACGGTGTTGGTGGAAACCGGGCCAGGCGCTCAGGCATGGGCACGA
>NZ_JAGYGJ010000017.1:0-123724 GCF_019947405.1 Pseudomonas sp. GL-B-26
GTTACGAGGGTATGCAAATAGCTCTGCCAGCAGAGCACTCATCCATTCCGATCCCCGCAGGAGGGCTGGCTCAGTACCTGCTTGCACTCGCTCGAAACATCCAGCCCAAAGCGGTCGTCAAGAGCAAACGAGGTCCGAAGGTGCCCAAAACAAAGGAGTGGCTTGAAGGCAAAGCCGCGAATGCCCACGTGTCGACGGATCGGGTGCTCAAGGCCGCTAAAGTCAAAAGACCTTGAAAGGGCTGGCTGTAAAAGCGAAACCGTAATCAGCCATCACCACAGAAACGGATATGTACCCCCAACCCTAAGTAAACAGCGCTGCACGGAGTGCTTTGGTTTAAACCAGATTGATCGTAACGTCGATGTTGCCACGGGTCGCCTTGGAGTACGGGCACCGCTGGTGGGCGCCATCCACCACCGCCCGTGCAACAGCAGGGTCCAGACCCGGAAGGCTGACATTGAGGCGCGCCTGGAGGAAAAAGGCGTCTTCTGTCTTGCCCAGGTCCACTTCGGCATCGACAGCGACGTCGCTCGGCAGGGTCACCTTCAATGCGACAGCCGCCTTACCCATTGCACCGATGAAACAGGCCGACCAACCTGCAGCCAGCAGCTGTTCGGGATTGGTGCCGCTCCCTGACGAGCCAGGCGCGGAAAGCTTGACGTCCAAACGTCCATCGTTGCTTCGCGACTCGCCGTTACGGCCTCCGGTCGTGTGGGTCTTGCCGGTATAAAGTACGGTATCGATTTCATTGATCATGAGGTGGCTCCTGGTGGGGTGTTGGGCTCTTTAGCCTGGGTTCATCGGAGAACGCCAGGTGTTCGACGCCGCCCACTTTTTCACCTTCATGTACTGCGTATGTGTCCTGATTCAGTGGTTGTGTAACGCTGTGTAAGATCGCCGGCGAAAATACACAGCGATACAAATCATCTTGTCTCCTGACTCTTCGCAGATGCGCGGGAAGCCGTCACTCGCCAAGGGCCGTTACACCGTTTGTGGGATCACCTTCGCACAGCATCTGCGTCAGGATTTCTCGCTCCTTCACGCCCGGCACGACGCCACTGGTTTGTGCTTCCAGCACGACGATGTCGTCCTCGTTGGTCATCGTGATAGCCGCCGTGGCGCGGTCCTTTTCATCGATGTCCGTGATCACCCAATGGCAGGTGATGGTGTCGCCGGCATACACGGGTTTCTTGAACTGGAACATCATGCCTGACGCCAACCAGCCGATCTGCCCACCGATTTCGGTGACCAGGCTGGCCGTCAGCAGGCCATGGGAAACCGGTGCCCTGAAGCCGCGGGCCTCGGCGAAACGCGCATCGAAATGCACCGGGTTGTAGTCGCGGGAAATGGTGGCGAAGCGCTGAATGTCTTGCTCACTGAAGCGGCGGGATACCGTGAAACTGTCGCCCACTTGCAGTCCTTTGGCGGCGCGCTGTCTGAAGCTGATCACTGAATAATCCTTTTATTGATGAGGCGTTCTCAACCGGAAAAACCGATGAGCGTGTTCAATCAATAAGTGGGTTGTTGCCAGGCGTCAACCCGCTAATTCGCGACCCACAAACGTACAAGCCAAGCACCAGATTGCCTGCGTAGACTCCACGATTCGTACCGCGTTTTTGGGTTAATTACAGGCAAGTCATGGACATTTTTCTCTACGCCTTCAGCGTGATGTACAGCCCGGGGCCGGTCAATTTCATGGCGCTGAATGCCGGGCTGACAGGTAGATTTCGGCGTTCCCTGGGCTTCTTCGTCGGCGTGGGCTGCGCGTTGTTGATGCTGTTCATCCTCTTCGGCTACACCGGTGAAGCGATTATTTCCCAAGGGGCGCTGCCTTATATTTCCCTGATCGGCGGTCTCTATACGCTCTATCTCGCCTACCAGGTCTATACCGCAACGACGGTGGTGCCGGGGGAGGGCAGCGAGCCTGCGGTAGCGGCGCAAAAGACCCTGACGTTCTGGAACGGATTTTTGATTCAGGTGCTGAATCCCAAAGGCATCATGGTGGTATTGCCGATCACCAGCGTCATGTTGCCGGCGGCGCACATCACCGGTGCCTCCATCGCGATCGTCTCTGCGCTGCTGGCGATCGCCGGTGGTGGGGCGCCCGGTGTCTATTCGCTGCTGGGCGCCATCCTCGGTCGACGTATCACCCGTGAGTCTTACTTCACGGTGTTCAATCGTCTGATGGGCTTGGCGCTGGTGGCCTGTGCTTTCTTCATGTTCCACGCGTTCTACTTGCACGTTCAGGCGACATGAACCGGGTTGAGCTACGTGTCGATCCGTCGTGTTATGGTTTCGAAGGTACATATCTGCAATCGCACCGGTGCGCCACCATGCAAGATCACCCTTCGCAAAGAGACTGGGTCAGACATGCTCCCCAGGCTTCGAAGCTTGAGCGGTTCGAAGCGTTCTTCTGCGCGCACGCCTTCGACCCTCACCGGCACGACACGTACGCCATCGGACGAACCGTCGCCGGCGTGCACCGTTTCAATTACCGGGGTGAGTCGAAACTGTGCCTGCCCGGTGAAACCATGATCGTGCATCCAGACGAATCACATGATGGTTGCGCAGGTTCCGAGGCGGGTTTCCGTTATCGCGGCGTGTACGTACCGCCATCCCTGGTTCAGCAGATTGTGAAGGGCAAGCCGCTGCCGTTTTTCAAGGCAGGCGTCACCCGGGATCCGCGTCTGGCCGCTGCGGCCGATGCGTTGCTCGATACGCTGGGTGACGAACTGGATTCGTTGGCGGAAGACGACGCCCTCTACACCTTCGTGATAACCCTGGCAGAACTCGCGGGCCAGTCTCCCGGCCGGACAGCCCACCACTTCGCCGCTGCGGCGCGAGCCCGCGAGTACATTGACGACAACCTTGATCGGCCGATCACCCTCGACGACCTGGCCGATTGCGCCGGGCGCGATCGCTGGAGCCTGTCAAATGACTTTCGTGTGTTCTTCGGCACCAGTCCGCACCGCTATCTCACCCTGCGGCGTCTGGACCGGGTGAAAGCGCTCACCCAAGCGGGGCTGGCGCTGTCGGATGCGGCGATTGATGCGGGTTTTTTCGATCAAAGCCACATGTCGAGGCACTTCAAGAAGGCCTTCGGTATTTCGCCTTCGCGCTGGTGTAACCCCGCGTAAACGCTCGACCCCTGACCCAAAGCGTTGCACCGCCGAGATTCGTGCTCACCCGGATTTCGCAGCAGCGCCGTGTCCGATTGATCCTTCCAGCCACAGCACGAGAACATTAGTCATGCCCGATATCACCTTGACCACTCTGCAAGGACTCAAACAGCGCGGCGAGAAAATCGTCATGCTGACCTGCTATGACGCCACGTTCGCCCAAGCCGCCAGTAGTGCCGGCGTGGAGATGTTGCTGGTCGGCGATACCCTCGGAATGGTATTGCACGGTCACGACAGCACCTTGCCGGTGGAGGTCGAAGACGTGGCCTACCACACCGTCTGCGTCAAACGCGGTAATGCCGGTGCCTTCATCGTCGGCGACATGCCGTTCATGAGTTACGCGACCCTTGAGCAGGCATTGCAGAGTGCCGGCTGCCTGATGAAGGCGGGCGCGCACATGGTCAAGCTTGAAGGGGATATCTGGCTGGCTGACACCGTCCGCCGACTGACCGAGAACGGTGTTCCAGTGTGCGTACACCTGGGTTTGACCCCGCAATCCGTCAACGTTCTGGGCGGGTTCAAGGTTCAGGGACGCGATCCGGTTCGGGCCCGTCAGTTGGTCGAGGCCGCCCTGCGCCTGGAAGAGGCCGGTGCTGCGATGTTGCTGGTGGAATGCCTGCCCAGTCCGTTGGCCGAGCAGATCAGCCAGGCCGTGCGCATCCCGGTGATCGGCATTGGCGCCGGGGCGGGAACCGACGGCCAGGTGTTGGTCCTTCACGACATGCTCGGTCTGTCCCTGACCGGTCGCACGCCGAAATTCGTGCGCAATTTCATGGCCGGGCAAGACAGCATTCAGTCTGCGCTGGAGGCGTATGTGGCGGCGGTGAAGGGGGGCGCTTTTCCGGCGGGGGAGCATGGGTATTCGGCGTGAAGCGGTCTCGCCAATAGCTGCAGGCGGGACCGCTTCTGGCCGTACCATCACGCTCGTTTAGGCAGTTTCCAGTTTGGCCGAATGAAATGGCACGTGTAGCCGTTGGGATAGTGTTCGAGGTAGTCCTGATGTTCCGGCTCTGCCTCCCAGAACGGGCCAGCGGGCACGATTTCAGTGACGACCTTGTCGGGCCACAAGCCAGATGCATCAGCGTCGGCTACCGTGTCCTCGGCCACTTGCTTCTGTTCATCGTTGAGATAGAAGAGAGCCGAGCGGTAGCTCACACCCACATCGTTGCCCTGACGATTTGTCGTCGTCGGATCGTGGATCTGAAAGAAAAACTCGAGGATCTGGCGATAGCTGATTTGGTCCGGATCGAACACGATCTCGATCGCTTCCGCGTGCGTGCCATGGTTGCGGTAAGTGGCATTGGGCACATCGCCGCCCGAGTAGCCTACCCGCGTGGACAGCACGCCGGGGTAACGCCTCAGCAAATCCTGCATGCCCCAGAAGCAGCCACCGGCCAGGATGGCAGTTTCAGTTCGCGTCGTCATATACGGTCCCTTCCATCATTGAATTTGGGAATCAGGTATCAATGTACCTCATGTGCTTTCGCTTTTTGGCCGAAAGCGCTCACTCGGTCCGCGGCCACCGATCCTCGATTGCGTACCACGGCGCTTTCGATGCAACACACAGGTGTTTCTGTTTTTCACTCAGGAACGGCGTATCCAGCGTGCCTATCGCCACTGACATCCAGCCCGAAAACTCACCTTTGGAATCAGACCAGAACAGCGAAGAGCCGCACTCGCCACAGAACTGTCGGGCGACGCCTTCAGACGAGTGAAAGGTTTTGAGCGTCTCGACTCCCGCAACGATCGTAATCGCCGACCTGGGCGCGCTTGCATACGTCGCGAACGCTGCCCCGTGGCTCTTGCGGCATTGGCTGCAATGGCAATGGGTAACCGCTTTCAGCTCGGCGGCTACTCGATATTTCACTGCGCCGCACAGGCAACTTCCTTGGTGAAGTGCATCCATGTTCATCGTTTCTCAGGTGTCGGTCGCGCCACTCTAGCGGTCTGCCGGGTTGAGTAAAACCCAAGTGTCCGGTCAACCGTCATCGTCTTGCAGTAAAAGGGGACACCGTAGCCTGGCTAACCGATGTCCCCTTCGTTACACAAAAATCAGAACTTGAACGCTTGTCGACCTACCAGCAACCAGTGGCCTTTCTGTTTTTGCCAAATCTGGAAGTTCTCGATTTCAGTCGGAACCACTTCGGTGCCTTTAAGCGCTTGTGCCGAGAAGTGATGGCGGACCAACGCCACGTCACCGGATACGGTGATGGTCTGGTTCTGCATTTCCAGGGTTTTGAACGCGCTTTTACCGGTTTCGATATCGTCGATGAATGCTTTCTTGTCCTGGATCTTCCCGCTGGAGTGCCCGTAGGTCAGGTTCTCGGCGGTCAGCGCTTTCAGTTCGGCAATGTTCTTGTGCAACATGGCCTGCGTCAGATGATCGACGGCTTGCGCAACATCCTTGTCCACGGAAGCAGGGGCGGCGGCTACGTAGCCACTGAAGAGGCACAAGAATCCAATCAGCACTTTCACTTTTTTCATGGGTGTTTCCTTGTTGTTGTGGGTCGTCAGAGCGAGAGTGAAAATATCACTTATCGGTCATCGTACAACCTAGCATGCGGCCGAGAAAAAAACGAACGTGCGTTGAGGGTTTGTCTCGAGGTTTAAGGTCGGAACGACGTCCCGAAAAATGAAGGTGAAAACTTTTGTCTGGGAAGAGCAGGGTTCGTTAGCAAAGACTGCAATTGCTGGGTGTAGTCGGCGCAACTCGCCATTACAATGCAACACGTAGTAACTCATCATTTATAGGGATATTGGCTAGTGGATGACAACAGAAGGCCCATCAAGACGCGCTCTGCGGGCTGGGCAAGACGCATCACCGACATTCTGGTGAAAAGAGACATTTCCCCCAATCAGATTTCCGTTGCCAGCATCGCCTTCGCGTTTGCCGGCGTCGTGGCGCTCAATATTGATAGCGGTGTCATTGGATCGATCTGCTGCGCGATCGGCATTCAGTTGCGCCTGCTGTGCAACCTCTTCGATGGGATGGTGGCGATAGAGGGCGGCAAGAAGTCCGATATCGGCAGTCTCTACAACGAATTCCCGGACCGGATTGCCGACAGCCTGCTGATCGTCGGGTTGGGGTATGCCATTGGGCAATCCGACCTCGGATGGTTCGCTGCCCTGGCGGCGGCACTGACGGCTTATGTGAGGGTGTTCGGCGGCTCGATTGGCCTCAAGCAGACCTTCATCGGCCCTATGGCCAAGCAGCATCGAATGGCCGTAATGACCGCAGGACTGCTGCTGAATGCCATCGAAGCAAACGTTTATGGCACTCACTACGTACTGTTGATCGCGCTGGCTGTCATCGCCATTGGCTCAGTCGCAACCTGCGTCACACGAACGCTGGCGATCGCCAGGCAGCTGAAAGGGGCCGACCATGTGGATCAGTAATGCGCTGATTTCTGTTCTTCGATTGCTGATTGGCGTCACGGCCAGATGGGAGAGCCCACCGGATCTCACGCGTCAGCGAATCTATTTCGCCAATCACACCAGCCATATGGACACCTTGGCCATCATTGCGGCCCTGCCGCCCGAGGCGAGGTTGAATGTGAAGCCGATCGCCGCTGCCGATTACTGGGGAAAGAACCGGTTTCTGTCGTACATCTCCCAGAAAGGCCTGAATGCCGTGCTGATTGACCGTAAACCGGCGCCCGGTAAAAACGCGCTGGAGCCCATTTTCGATGTGGTGCAGGCGGGTCATTCGATCATCTTCTTTCCGGAAGGCACTCGGTCATCCGAGGCACTGCCCGGGGAATTCAAATCAGGTCTTTTCCGGCTGGCCGAGACCTTTCCCGATGTCGACCTGGTGCCTATCTACCTGGAAAACCTTCATCGCTCCATGCCCAAAGGCAAACACGTTCCTCTGCCGATCATCTGCACGATCCGTATCGGCAATCCGATGGAAAGGATTGC
The DNA here is from genome assembly GCF_019947405.1 of Pseudomonas sp. GL-B-26. Lineage (NCBI taxonomy): Bacteria > Pseudomonadati > Pseudomonadota > Gammaproteobacteria > Pseudomonadales > Pseudomonadaceae > Pseudomonas > Pseudomonas sp. GL-B-26. The sequence continues at coordinate 7,098 of NZ_JAGYGJ010000017.1, forward strand.
TGGCGAGGATAAACAGGTGTTTCTGGAACGCGCGCGTAACGCCATTGTGGGGCTGTCGAAATGAGTCTTGAAGCAAAGTTTTTGTGGTTCTTTTTTGGATTGGCATGCTTGCTGGCGATAGCTTCGCTGGCCGGTCGACTGCTGGCCCGGCGGGCCAACACAGAAGGCGCTGTCTCGACCATCGAAAACCTCAATCAGCGCGTGAATGCCTGGTGGGGGATGGTCATCATCTTCTTCGTTTCCTACCTGCTGGGCGGCAATGCAACGGTCGTCCTGTTCGGATTCATCTCACTGTTCGCGCTCAGAGAGTTCATCACCCTGACTCCGACCCGACGGGGTGACCATAACGCCTTGTTTTCGGCGTTTTTCATCCTGATCCCGCTGCAATACATTCTGATCGGTACGCACTGGTATTCGATGTTCACGCTGCTGATTCCGGTGTATTCATTCCTGCTGCTACCGGCGATTGCGGTGCTGAGTCAGGACACTGACGGCTTCCTGGAAAGGACGGCGAAGATCCAGTGGGGCGTGATGATCTGCATTTATTGCATCAGCCATGCGCCCGCGCTTTTGCTCCTGGATCTGCAAGGATTCACCGGCCAAAACGCGCTGCTGCTGTTCTATCTGGTGTTCGTCGTTCAGTTGAGTGACGTGTTGCAGTACGTGTTCGGCAAGCTCTTCGGCAAGCACAAGGTTGCGCCGCTGGTGAGTCCGTCAAAAACGGTGGAAGGACTGGTCGGTGGCGGCCTGTCTGCAACGCTGATTGGCGGCTGCATGTTCTGGATGACCCCTTTCAGCTTCTGGCAGTCACTGATGATGTCGTTCGTCATCGTGGTGATGGGCTTCCTCGGTGGTCTGGTCATGTCGGCGATCAAACGCAGTTTGAGCGCCAAGGACTGGGGAACCATGATCAAAGGTCACGGCGGCATGCTCGACCGGATGGACTCGATTTGCTTCGCCGCGCCAATCTTCTTTCACCTGACGCGATACTTCTTCTCTGCTGCCTGATTCGGGCGCCATCAAAACCGAAAAAACATACCGCATGTCGTAAAGACATGCGCGTATGGATATTCGCTTCATTAACCGCTCGTGCCAGTCGATAACCTTTTCAGCAAACCACCACGCAACTGGTCAATGACATCACCCGCACCATCGGCGAGCAGAGCCTGGCCAACAACGAAATCGCCCATCAGGTCGAAATGATTGCCGGCATGTCCGAAGGCAACAGCAAGATCATCGGCCGGACGGCCTCGACCACCGATGAGTTGTCTACCCTGGCGGGCAAGCTGTCGCAGTCAGTGGATCGGTTCAGACTTTAAGCCATAACGCGCCCCGTAGCAGCTGTCGAGCTCGCGTATGAAACGCCTAGAGGTACTTATCCGTCACCGCGCCTTCCGAGGCGCTGGACACGGTCTTCGCGTACTTGGCCAACACCCCGCGTTTATACTTGGATTCCGGGCGCACCCAACGTGTCTTGCGATCGGCCAGTTCGGCGTCGGAGACATCGACCGTAATCTGCCGAGTTTCGGCGTCGATGGTGATCTTGTCGCCGTCTTCAATCAGCGCGATCGGCCCGCCATCAAAGGCTTCGGGCGTGATATGACCCACCACAAACCCGTGCGAACCGCCGGAGAAGCGGCCATCGGTGATCAGCGCAACGTCCTTGCCCAGCCCCTTGCCCATGACCGCCGACGTGGGCGAGAGCATTTCGCGCATTCCCGGGCCACCTTTTGGGCCTTCGTAGCGAATCACGATCACATCGCCGGCTTTGACTTCGCCGTTGAGGATACCGGCCAGAGCTCCTTCCTCGCCGTGATACACACGCGCTGTGCCTTCAAAGCGCAAACCTTCCTTGCCGGTGATCTTGGCCACGGCACCGGTGGGTGAAAGGTTGCCGCGCAGCACCACCAGGTGCGAGTCCTTTTTGATCGGTTGGTCGAAGGGCAGGATCACGTCTTGACCTTCGGGGTAGTCGGGCACGTTTTCCAGGTTTTCGGCCAGGGTTTTGCCGGTGACCGTTAGCGCATCGCCATGCAGCATGCCGGCGGCGAGCATGCGCTTCATCAGCGGCTGGATACCGCCGATGGCCACCAGCTCACTCATCATGTATTGACCGCTGGGGCGCAGGTCGGCCACCACCGGGGACACCTTGCCCAGCTCGACGAAATCATCCAGCGTCAGCTCGACATCCACGGCATGCGCCATGGCCAGAAGGTGCAGCACGGCATTGGTTGAGCCGGCGAGGGCGATCACCACCCGAATCGCATTTTCAAAGGCTTTGCGGGTCATGATGTCGCGCGGTTTGATGTCTTGCTTGAGCAGCTCCATGACCTGCTGACCGGCGCGGAAACTGTCCGACGCCTTGTCGCTGCCGACGGCCTCCTGAGAGCTGGAACCGGGCAGGCTCATGCCCAACGCCTCAATCGCGGAAGCCATGGTGTTGGCGGTGTACATGCCGCCGCAGGAACCAGGGCCTGGAATCGCCACTTCCTCGATTTGCTTGACCTGAATCTCGCTGATGTCGCCCCGTGCGTGCTGACCCACGGCCTCGAACACCGAGATGATATCGGTGTGGCCGGCACCCGGCCGGATGGTGCCGCCATAGACGAAAATGGACGGGCGATTCAGCCGTGCCATGCCGATCAGGCAGCCCGGCATGTTCTTGTCACAACCGCCCACGGTCACCAGACCGTCAAAGCCTTCGCAGCCGGCTACGACTTCAATGGAATCGGCGATCACTTCCCGCGACACCAGCGAATACTTCATGCCTTCGGTGCCGTTGGCGATGCCGTCGGAAATGGTGATCGTGTTGAAAATGACGCCCTTGGCACCGGCGGCATTCGCGCCTTTTTCGGCTTCAATCGCCAGTTTGTCGATGTGCATGTTGCAGGGCGTGACCATCGCCCACGTGGAGGCGATGCCGATCTGCGGTTTCTTGAAATCCTCGTCCGTGAAACCCACGGCACGCAACATGGCGCGGCCGGGCGTGCGTTCCACGCCGTCGACCACTTGGGAGGAATATTTGCGCAAATCGTCTTTGTCGCTCATGACTGCTCCTCACAGGCTCGTCGAGAAAATCACGATGAGTATAGTGGGCTCAGCGCCCGTGCCCGGACTATCAAGTCGGGAACAGACGCGCGGGTTTGCCGTGTCGTGATATTCTTCGCCCTAACTTGCTTTGACCTATTCAGTTTGCGCGTCCTTGAGACGCGCCAACAGAATCACTGTCGCTCAAGTAGCTGAAGCCAATAACGATAAAAAGTCAGTTCAGTAGGGACATATAAACTGAGGTCGATGGAGACACGTCGGCCTTGTGTGCCCACCCTCCAATCCCTATGAGTGCGGAACCCACAGCATGCTGCCTGCATGCCGTGAACCAGGGGCCTCAAGCGTGGGGATGGAAGGGCGGATGGCGTTTTATCATAGGTGCTACACATGTTTAAAAAAATGAACACGGCCCTGCTGGGGCTGGCTTTGTCGATGGGGATCGCGTCCGCGCAAGCGGAAGAGGCAAAGAAAGTCGATGTGCTGCTCATCGGCGGCGGCATCATGAGCGCGACCCTCGGTGTCTGGCTCAATGAACTGGAACCGGGTATGTCGATGGAAATGGTCGAGCGCCTCGACGGCGTCGCCCTGGAAAGCTCCAACGGCTGGAACAACGCCGGTACCGGTCACTCCGCCCTGGCCGAGTTGAACTACACCCCGGAAGACGATAAAGGCAACGTTCAGATCCCGAAAGCCGTTGAAATCAACGAAGCCTTCCAGATCTCCCGTCAGTTCTGGGCCTGGCAGGTTCAGCAAGGCGTGTTGAAGAACCCGCGTTCGTTCATCAACTCCACGCCACACATGAGCTTTGTGTGGGGCGATGACAACATCAAGTTCCTGAAAAAGCGCTACGAAGCCCTGCAAGCGAGCCCGCTGTTCGCCGGCATGCAGTACTCCGAAGACCCGGCTGTGATCAAGAAGTGGGTTCCGCTGATGATGGAAGGGCGTGACCCGAACCAGAAAGTCGCGGCCACCTGGTCTCCGATCGGTACCGACGTCAACTTCGGCGAGATCACCCGCCAGTTCGTTGCGCACCTGCAAACCACGCCAAAGTTCGACTTGAAACTGTCTAGCGAAGTGCAAGACATCACCAAGAACGAAGACGGCAGCTGGCGCGTCAGCTACAAAAACCTGAAAGACGGCAGCAAAACCGAAACCGACGCCAAGTTCGTCTTCATCGGCGCGGGCGGCGGTGCACTGCACCTGCTGCAGAAGTCCGGCATTCCTGAAGCCAAGGAATACGCAGGCTTCCCGGTAGGCGGCTCGTTCCTCGTGACCGAAAACCCGACCATCGCCGAGCAACACCTGGCCAAGGCCTACGGCAAAGCCTCCGTTGGCGCACCGCCGATGTCGGTTCCGCACCTGGACACCCGTGTCCTGGACGGCAAGCGCGTCATCCTGTTTGGCCCATTCGCGACCTTCAGCACCAAGTTCCTGAAAGAAGGCTCATACCTGGACCTGCTGACCACCACCACCACGCACAACGTGTGGCCAATGACCAAAGTCGGCATCAAGGAATACCCGCTGGTCGAGTACCTTGCTGGCCAACTGATGCTGTCTGACGAAGACCGCCTCAACGCCCTGAAAGAATACTTCCCGAACGCCAAAGCCGAAGACTGGCGCCTGTGGCAAGCCGGCCAACGCGTGCAGATCATCAAGCGTGATGAAGCTGCCGGTGGCGTGCTGAAGTTGGGTACCGAGATTGTTGCTTCGCAGGACGGCAGCATCGCTGGTCTGCTGGGCGCATCGCCGGGTGCATCGACTGCTGCACCGATCATGCTGACCGTGCTGCAGAAAGTGTTCAAGGACAAGGTTGCTTCGCCAGCCTGGCAGGAAAAGCTGCACCAGATCGTGCCGAGCTATGGCACTCAGTTGAATGGCAGTCCTGAGAAGGTTGCTGAAGAGTGGGCTTACACCGCCAAGGTGCTGCAGCTGACTCCGCCACCGGCGATTGGTCAGATGGTGGCTCCGGCTGCTGCTCCGGCTGCTCCTGCTAAGGCGCCGAAGGCTAATGCTGCGACTGATATGGCTCTGTAACTAGAGGCCGAATCAAAAGCCCACTGAACCGGCGACGGTCAGTGGGCTTTTTTGTGCACGAAATTCAGTGCAGATAATTTGCGAGAGTCGCCAAAAGGAGATGCTTTTGTGGCGAGGGAGCTTGCTCCCGTTGGGCTGCGAAGCAGCCCCAGAAAGGTAAACGATCACTCAACGTCGTACATCAATTCCACGCAATTCGTCCATTCATTCGGCGCGTTGTATCTTGCGTAATAAATTTCCCTTTCTGCTCCGCTTAAGTTAGTGAAGAACGGTGAGAAGTAGCTGTCGTTATAGTAGCCCTGAGCACCTTGCATATTTCCTCCCCACCACAAAGGGTTGTACCCCTCAAACGCTATCCAGGGTGGCGGAACGGCCAATTTCTCAAGCTGAATGATGTTCAGAAATTCGACGCTGTTCGTAACCATCCGTATCGTTGTGGCGTTAAATTCTCCGTCGGATCTGAAATAGATCAGGTGGTTGTTTTCTCGGATGTCTGAATAACGTTTTACGGGAAGGTCGTTGAATAGTTTTTCAGTCTTGAACCTGAAATTTGATTCGACGAGTGCCGAAAATTTATGAGCGTCTTCATTGCCGATTAAGAAAGCAGAGTAATAGGCCGAGATACCGATATCGTCCAAAGATGCCACTTGCGGATAGTCGGTTAGAGACCGAGGGAGGTGTGGTAAAGGCTCAGTAAAAACTGACTTCAACTCTGGAATGGAGTAGCCGGCGACTTGCTCTTCCTGGCCACGTCTTACTAAAGTTTTTATTCGACTGAAAATACTCATTCCCTATCCTCGATCCTTGACCGTGATAGTTCCCGAAAAAGTTGTCTCTACCGGTCCGATGAGAAAGACAGGTCCCACGCCATCCCATTGAACCGTCACAGTTCCCCCATCACATTCAACCTCAACGGAATTGTCTAATAAACCACGACGAATTCCATTAACAGCGGCGCCACAAGAGCAGGATCCTGAGCCGAGCGGAATACCACCCCAGCGCTCCCAAATGCGCAACCGAATGTGCTTTCGGTTAATGATCTGGACGAAATGCACGTTCGTCCTGAGGGGGAATAGGGCATTGGTTTCAATTGTCGGTCCAACTGTCGCTATATCAATGGCCGTCAGATCATCCACAAAATAGGTGCAGTGCGGATTGCCCATGCTGCACGCTGTTGGGTCACCAGCAAGTGGCAAAACAGCAGTGTCCAGTTCCAGAGCCAGGGGAATATCCGACCAGCCGAAAAGCGGCTTTCCCATGTTGACGGAAATTGCGCCGGTCGAAGTTCGTTCGCAAGTGAGTAGGCCACGGTTGGTTCGGAGCGCTATCGAAGTGGTATTTGATTCGCGCATCAGCCTATCTGCGGCACCCCGCGTTGCGCTGCCACAAACATCCAGCGTGGAGCCATCTGCATTCCAAAACATCAAGCGCGCATCTGCATCATCGCAATCGAGCACCACCGCGAGTTGATTGAATCCGATTCCTCGGTGCCGATCACCCATTCGCCGAGCCAGGGTACTTGTCATTGGATTGGCCGCGTTTCGCGAGTCCACAATGACGAAGTCATCGCCATTGGCGTGCATTTTATGAAAACTCAGCGGCATACATAGATCCTGGCGGAAATGACGTTTAAAGGCGATCTAGCCCCAGTTTGGTGTTCTGATCCGTATTTTCCTGCGCTATCTGCATCTGTAACGCACACAGCCGCCGGCTCACAATAACGGCACGCTCCGCAGTCGCGGAAACCGCTGCACCGCAAACTCATAATGTAGGAGGCCCAATGGGCAAGATGGCGATTTTCCTGGGTGGATTTCTGGTGTTGACCATTTTGATTGGTGCCTTGGCCACGATCTCTCCCACTTAGTCCTTTCTGCGATCAAACATCTTCCCGCCAGCGCCGTGCCTGAACGACCAACGCTGGCGCAAAGTGCAGCACGACCATTCGCACCAGGTGATGGGTCAGGATAAACACCACGTTCAGCCCGCCACTGAAGGCGACGAGGGCGATGGTTTCGATGGCGCCAGGCATGTACGCCAGCCACAACGACAAGGGATCGCTGCCCAGAACCCGGGCGGCCACTGCGGCAAACGCTGCTGCGATCAGCAGCATCAGGCCGACGGCCATCAGCCCGGCCCGTCCGTGGCGGACAAGTTCTGCGAGGCTGATGTCTTTGAATTTCGAGCCAATCAGCACGCCGAGGAGGACCACGGCGGTGTCGACACTCCATGACGGCATGTGGAAGGCCTGGAGATAGCCCATCTTGAGGTAGACGCCGGTGACGACGATCGCGGTGAGCATGAACGGCGCCGGAACGCCAACGCGCAACAGCAAGCGGCCGAGCAAAAGGCACAAGGCGATCAGCGACAGCAGGGTCAGCGCGGTACTCAGCAGCAGCGGGCTGCTCTCTGCAAGCGCCACGTCGGTCTGTCCGGGAATGCAGAAGCTGACCAGCACGGTGATCGACAGCAGTCGCACCAGGTGCACGACGATCACTTTGCTGGACGCGCGCTCGGACTCGAGTAAATCGAACACGGCGGCGAGCGCGCCCGGATACACGGCTAACAGGGAGTCCTTCGGGTTCCATCCCGAGACCTTGAGCAGCCACACACCGGCCACGGCGCTCTGGACCGTCAGGCCCAGCAGCATGAAGCCCAGGCTCGGTAACATGGCGGCCGCCGTTTGGCTGTTCCACGAGGTGAACATCAGACCGGTCGCGATCCCCAACACGATTTGCACGTAGACAAGACTGAAGGGCAGCGCGGGAGAAAAACGCAAGTTGCTGGCGATCAACGCGGTGGCGAGTATCGAACCCAGCAACAGACCATGGGGGATACCAGCGTACTGCAGCGCGGTGCCGACGCCGGTGGCGATCAGCAAACACAGGAGGGTTTTCATGGTGTTGATGAGTCTTCCTTGATTCATGTTGAACCCAACGCTTGCATCCGGGCCACGCACGTTTTCCCATCTAACGGCGTGGAGCGTCAAGTGACAAAAAGCACAACGCCTCCACAGTGGGAGGCGTTGCAGTTTCAGCGATACCGCTCGTGTTACTTAACGTCGAAGCGATCCAGGTCCATCACTTTGGCCCAGGCGGCTACGAAGTCTTTGACGAACTTCTCCTGCGCATCAGCGGTTGCATAGACTTCAGCCAACGCACGCAACTGCGCATTTGAGCCGAAGACGAGGTCGACGCGGGTGCCGGTCCACTTCACTTCGCCGGTTTTGCGATCGCGCCCTTCAAACTCCTCATTAGCCTCCGACACCGGTTTCCATTCCACGCCCATGTCCAGCAGGTTCTTGAAGAAGTCGTTGCTCAACGCTTCTGGCTGCTTGGTGAACACACCGTGCTTGGTTTGCCCGACGTTGGTGTTCAGCACGCGCATGCCGCCAATCAGCGCGGTCATTTCTGGCGCGGTGAGTGTCAGCAGTTGCGCCTTGTCGATCAACAGCTGCTCGGCCGCTACGCTGTATCTGCCTTTGAGGTAGTTGCGGAAACCATCGGCGATGGGTTCGAGGAAGCCGAAAGACTCCACGTCCGTCTGCTCTTGGGAGGCGTCCATCCGTCCTGGTGTGAACGGCACTGTCACGGTTTGACCGGCATTTTTCGCCGCCTGTTCGACGCCGGCGTTACCGGCCAGCACGATCAGGTCTGCCAACGAGATTTTGTTGCCGCTGTTATTGAACTCGCTTTGGATGCCTTCGAGCTTCGCCAGCACGTTCGCCAGTTGCTCAGGCTGGTTGGCCTGCCAGAACTTCTGTGGGGCCAGACGCAAACGCCCACCGTTGGCGCCACCGCGTTTGTCGGAGCCACGGAAGGTCGAAGCCGCCGCCCAAGCTGTTGATACAAGCTGCGAGACGGTCAGCCCCGAGGCCAGGAGTTTGCTCTTGAGCGCGGCGACGTCACTGTCGTTGACCAGGGCATGGTCGACCGCTGGAATCGGGTCTTGCCACAGCAGCTCTTCGCTCGGCATTTCCGGGCCGAGGTAGCGGGAGAGGGGACCCATGTCGCGGTGGATCAGCTTGAACCAGGCGCGGGCGAACGCGTCGGCCAATTGGTCTGGATTGGCCAGGAAGCGCCGCGAAATCGGTTCATAGATCGGGTCGAATCGCAGCGACAGGTCGGTGGTCAGCATGGTCGGATTACGACGCTTGGACGGGTCGTGCGCATCCGGAATGATGCCGGCGCCGGCGTTGTTCTTCGGTATCCACTGGTTCGCACCGGCCGGGCTTTTGCTCAACTCCCACTCGAAGCCGAACAGGTTCTCCAGATAGTTGTTGCTCCATTTCGTGGGTGTGGTGGTCCAGGTCACTTCCAGGCCGCTGGTGATGGTGTCCGCGCCCTTGCCGGTGCCGAAGCTGTTCTTCCAGCCAAAGCCCTGTGCTTCGAGGCCAGCGGCTTCGGGCTCGGCGCCGACATTGTCGGCCGGTCCGGCGCCGTGGGTCTTGCCGAAGGCGTGGCCGCCGGCGATCAGTGCCACGGTTTCTTCGTCATTCATCGCCATGCGCGCGAAGGTTTCGCGGATGTCTAACCCGGCCGCGACCGGGTCGGGGTTACCTTCCGGACCTTCCGGGTTGACGTAGATCAGGCCCATTTGCACGGCGGCGAGCGGGTTCTCCAGGAAGCGTCCCTGCTCGGTGCGGCTCTCCTCATTTTCCCCAGGCTCAGCTACGAGTGGGCCTTCGCCAGGCTCTTGCATGGGCTCGTTTTTTTTGCCGTAGCGGGTGTCGCCGCCCAGCCACTTGTTTTCCGAGCCCCAGTAGACGTCCTCATCCGGCTCCCAAACATCCGGGCGACCGCCGGAAAAGCCGAAGGTCTTGAAGCCCATGGACTCCAGCGCGACGTTGCCGGTGAGGACGATCAGATCGGCCCAGGAAATTTTGCGGCCATATTTTTGCTTGATCGGCCAGAGCAGCCGGCGCGCCTTGTCGAGGCTGACGTTGTCCGGCCAACTGTTGAGCGGCGCGAAGCGTTGCTGACCGGAACCGGCGCCACCACGACCGTCACCGGTGCGGTACGTACCGGCGGCGTGCCAGGCCATGCGAATGAAGAGTGGCCCGTAGTGACCGAAGTCCGCCGGCCACCAGTCCTGGGAATCGGTCATCAACGCAGTCAGGTCTCTTTTGACCGCTTCAAAGTCCAGGCTTTTGAATGCTTCGGCGTAGTTGAAGTCCTCGTCCATCGGATCGGACAGGGACGAGTGCTGATGGAGGATCTTCAGATTCAGTTGGTTCGGCCACCAGTCGCGGTTTGTCGTGCCACCGCCAGCGGCGCTAATGAACGGGCATTTCGATTCGTTTGCCATGTGTGAGCTACCTTTGGTCGTATTCATCCGGCTATCCGGCCCAACGTGGGCGTTAAACAGCAACGGGCGAAACCAATGACACAGGCTGCAGGGCCAGCAGTTTGATCAACTGATTGTTTTGATCACACGGGAATTCTGAACAGCGGCAATCGAGTTGCCTGCACGGTGGCCTACGGCAGGTTTAGTCAGGCTTCTGACCCATTCCTATCTCCTTATCAGCTCTTGACCGGCCGGCTTATGGTGCCGGCGCTCGAATAAGGTTAGACCCCAGTTGGGAAGTCAGCTAATAGGGGGAGTATTGGCTCGTGATAGGCAGAGTCTTTTACGGGTATCACGGGCAGGCCCCGCGTCTATTTGAAGCATAGACGCGGGAAAGCCGTTACTTGCGCACGTTCTGGTACAGCATCAACCTTGAGGTTTCATGCATGGCGCGGGTCAATTGCGACAGGCGCTTGAACTCTTCAGGGTTTTGCTCGGCGACGTTGTCCAGCGGCGTCGGTGAGGCCAGGTCATGGAGACTTGGCGAGCTGCCGTCGTGTTCCATTTGCACCATGTAGTGTTGAGTCACGCCGGCAATCAGCGGGAATGTGCCTTCACGCAACACCAATGGCACTACGCGTTCGCCTTCGGGCGCGGGCTGCTGAATGTCACGGCCCATGCCGCTGTTGCGAAACTCGAGGCCGGCCATGCCCGCCACGGTGGGCAGCAAGTCCACCAGACCGACCGCTTCCTTGACCTTACGCGTCCCCAGCAAACCCGGTGCGTGGATGATCATCGGCACCGCGTTGCTTTCCAGGCCCAGTTGCTCGTAGGCCGGTGCCAGGAACGGGATCTGCGCGATTCGGGTGTTGTGATCGCCAAACAGCACGAAAATGGTGTTGTCGTACCAGCCGCCTGCTTTGGCGATTTCCATCAAGCGACCGATATTGAAGTCCAGCAAACGCACGGCGTTGTACTGCTCGACACTGCGCGACCCTGCGGCCTGAACTTCGGCCAGGGTAGGGTGCTTGACCTCGAATCCATCATTGGTCTTGGGAATCGTGAAGGGACGATGGTTGCCGGCCGTCTGCACATAGGCAAAGAACGGTTTGTCCTTGGGCAGTGCTTGCAGGATCTGGTCGGTTTCCTTGAACAGGTCCAGATCGGAAATCCCCCAGACATCCACTACCGGAGATTTCCAGTCCCGCTCTTCGAACAAGCGAACGCCGTCGATGCTTTGCCGGATCAAGGCATTCATGTTGGCCCAGCCGGAGTTACCGCCGATGGTGTAGATCTTCTCGTAACCGGTGAAGGCGTTGATCAGTGTGTTTTGCTGGGTGATCAACGGATTACGCGTCGCGGTTTCCTGACGAGTTACGTCAGGCACCCCGCTGATGCTGGCCCAGACGGTTTTTGCGGTCCCCGTCACCGGCACATAGAAGTGCTCGAAGAACCAGCTCTGCGTGGCCAGGCGGTCGATATTCGGCGTCGGATTGATTGGGTTACCGTAGGCCCCGACGGCGCTGGTGCCCAGCGATTCGAGCATGACGAACATCACGTTCGGCGGCCGCGAGCCCGGTATTTTGTAGGGTTGTGGCGCCTGGTGACGGACGAAATCAAGGGTTTGCGGATCGGGCTTGTCTACGCCCAGGTAGTTGGCCATCACCGCGTAGTGCTCGCGCACCTGCGCTTCGTCATAGCGCGACTGGCCGACTTTGACCGTGTCGTAGAGGAACAACACCGGGTTCAGGCCCAACGCCGCGATCTGGTTATTGCCAGAGAAGAACGCATCGCTCCAGCGCAATGGGACCGGGTTTTCAAGGTTCATGTTTTCGACACGACCTAAAATGCCCAGCAGCACCGCCACGACCATCAACGCGCCACCCCATGTCGCGGAGAGCCGGCGAATGGCTTTGCGGGGGCGATCCAGCGTTACGCGTTCCAGACGCACCAGAGCCAGTGTCACCAGCGCGACCGTTGCCAGCCAACCCAGTGAAATCCAGATCACCGGGTAAGTCTGCCAGACCATGTCACGGGATATTTGCGCATCCTCGATGAAGCGCAGCACGGTGGCGTTGATCCTCACGCCCAGGTAGGCGTAATGACCAAAATCGATGATGTAAATCAGCAGCAGGACGCTCAGGGCCGCGACCAGATACACACGTGCGATGCGGCGAAGCAGACGGCTGCCGATCAGGTTCCAGCGAGGAATCCAGGCCAGCAACGCCAACGGCAACATCGCCAGGATGGCCAGGCGCAGATCGAAACGAAAGCCGATCCCCAGGGTTTCCATGACGGCATTTTGGTCAATCAGCGCTCTGGCGTCGAAACCCGAATAGCCGAAAAAGAACATGACCCGAAGCACAGCAAACAGCGCGAACGTAATCGCTGTCGCGCCCAGCCAGTAATGTAAACGTCTCGAGTGCAGCCAACCCATCCCTGTTCCCCTGTTAATAAAGTCGTTAAATCTCAAACGGAACTGGACACATCGCCCACTGCACCACGGCGCTTGGTTGCCCGGCGATACGTCCAGCGCACGGCAAGCAGCAGCAGTGCCACGCAGCAATACAGACCCAGCAGCGGATCAACCAGGTAATCCCAATAGTTTTGCGAAGGTTTGATCCCTGCGATGAAGGCCAGGGTCGCGCTGGCCAGCATGACAACGGCCAGGCCGTTGCGCAGGTAAAACAGGCCCAGTGTCAGCACAGCGAGGAAAATCAACATGGGGCGCGGGCTGTAGCCAAGCCGATAGGGGTCCAGATCACTCATGCCCAAGGTTGCCGGGTACAGCACCAGGGCCATCGCGGCGAAGAGGATCAGTACGCCAGTCTTCCCCCGCGCAGGTGGCAGGAGGTCCAGCCGACGCAAGCAGCCCCACGCCATGAACACCATGGAGGTGATCGCCAGGTCATCAATGTAGCTGCGCAAATAGGCGGCCAGCGATAACCCGTCCAGCGATATGAAGCTGACTGCCAGCAATGCGGCCAACAGTGCGATCCGCCAGGTCCTGGGCAAGCCGAAAGACGGCAGCACCAGGAAGATGATCATTGCGAAACTGACATGGGCTTGCCACAGGCTGATCATTTGCGACGCTCGTTGAGCCAGGCATCGTTGAAGGTGACGTGTTTGATGAAGGTGTTGTTCCAGGAATAAACCAAGTGATACATCCCGTCGGGGCTGCGGATGAAGTACGGGTATTCATATTCAAATTCACACCCTTGGCTTTTACAGACACGGTTGTCGAGGTTATCCAGGAACTGTGCCTCCAGCGGTTGGCGAAGCGCGCCGCTGGAACCGCGGAACTCCCTGCCGATGATTTCCTTGTAGGCCTCGGGAGAAAACGGAGCGCCTTCTGGATCAGGTGACTTGTCCAGGTCCCGCAACGAGCGCCAGTCGTCCATTTTTGCGTCGGTCCCATACAGACTCAGCTTGAAGCGCCCCTCCTGAAGGTCGTTGAGCGCCACCAGCAACCCATGTTCAGGCGTCGCGACGGCGGCCAACGATGAGTTCGGATTCGAGGGGTCGAGCGGATAAGGTTCGCTCCAGGTTTGACCGGCGTCATCGGTGCGGGTCGCCAGCACACGGTGGTGGGTGTCGCCGGCATAGCGCAGCAAGGCGATACCGCGCTGGCCGTCCAGCGGAACCACCGTGGGTTGCAATGAATTCATGCCGTGGCTGATGCGGAATTTGTCGATCACATTGCCGTCTGCGCTCAAGTAGAGGTATTCGGCAAACTTGCCCAGAAACTCGTGGTAGACCGGCAAACCGATGGAGCCGTCGGCATGAAACACCGGTGCCGACCGGACCAGGGTGCTGATGTTCAGAAAGGGTGAAGTGATCAGTTGGCGCGGAGCGGACCAATGTTCACCGAAGTCGTCTGAGACCATCACATTGACCGCGCTGCCGGCCCAGCCGCCCATGGACACCGACACGTAGAACAGCCACACGCGATTATCCGGCGCGAGGGCAACCACCGGATTGCCCAGCTTGCGAATGTATTTTCGCGTGCCCTGTTGGGTCGAATCCCGCGTCGCCAATACCTTTTCTGCACCCCACTCGCCGGTTTTCGGGTCGAAACGGGCGGAGCGCACCTGCACATCGGCTGCGCCTTCGCGGGAACCGGCGAACCAGACCGTCATCAGGCTACCGTCGGGCAAGGCAGTCACTGCCGAGGAATGCACGAAATCCACCAGCCCGGAGGAGGCGAAGCGGCTGGTGTAAATGGGCTTGGCCACTTGGCCGGCCACTGCCATCACTGGGCTGATCAGGGCAAAGGAAGAGTGCGTATTGGCAGGATTGAAGAACCATGCAGCCGCAAAAAGGCAAGAGAGTGCAAGGTATGCACCGAGGGCAGGAACGCTGGGAAGTTTGATGCGCATAATTAAGACTTTGGCATCTCATGGCCCGATAAAGCGCTCAAGCTAACACTCGGTAGTTCATGATCGGGTTTTATGAATTTCTACTTTGTAAGCAATTGTTTGTAGCGTGCGGCCAAGTTGACGTGTAATGCTCGATTGAGAGTCGGAGACGACCGGATTAGACGGATTCTGTTGGATTGAGTGGGCGTCTCCGCCATTGGTCGCAAAAGCCGGACATGAGCAATGACTTGGCTGGTCCGGCTTGAAAAAAGAGGCTGTGTTCCTAATGCCGATCAGTTAAGCCGTAATGCAATCTGTAGCAGCTGAATTGCTTATCTGATCAACATTAGGCTGTGTTCCCCGGGCGGCGGCGAGGAATCTGTTTTTGTGATCTTAGTGGGTCAGAAGTAGTACCCGATATTGACGTTGGTCCGGTAATACCACTGATTGCTGCCAACCGAACGGGTATTGGTAAAGCCCGTACCGTTTTCCGCACCGCCATAGGGGTTGGCGTTTTTTGCCCAGGTCAGGTCGACCCACGCCATGATCGGCATGGCCAGGAACTGCGCACCGACGGTGTACATCTGCGAGTCGTCCCAACCGCTCTTGTCTTTCATCATTCGACTGTAGTCGTTGTACAGCTTGATCTTCTTCAACTGACCCAGTTTTGGCGTGGGGATGTCATAGCCGACGTTCAGCGAGGCAATGGTGGCTTTAGAGGCGATCAGGTACGCGGGTGTCAGGCCGTTGCCGCCCATCAGCACCGAGTCGTTGCTGACACCGGCAGGGTTTTTGGGGTCGTACTCGTAGCGAATGCCTTGGGTGGAAACGGTCCACGCGCCGGCGTTGATGATTGCGTGGATACCGCCGGCCCAGTAATCGCCGTCGTCTTTGGTGGTGGCGTTGTACAGCTGGGCGGTGGCCACCGACGCGCCGATTTCGGTTTTCCAGCCGTCATTATTAAAGGTCCGCGCGACCCGGGCGTTGATCTGGTTGTGTTTCTCGTTGTCCTGGCGCGACTGGGTGAAGGGGATCGCATTGTCCTTGAGGTCGGCGTAACGCCCGACTTCCGGCGAGTAGCGAATGTCGGAAGGCAACATGCGCGGGAAGTACCCCAGTTGCAGATCCCAATCCTGATCCTTGTAGCTGTACTTCAAGCCTGTGCCGGCGCTGACGCCATAACCCATGAAGAAGGGCAGGTGATAGCTCCAGCCAAATTGCGGATAGGGTTCCAGGCCAAACGGTTTGAAAGGCGCGCCCAGTTGCAGGTTTGAGTTGCTGTTCAGGCGGTAACCGACGAAGCCGCGGTCGATGGAGTGCTTGCCGTCATCCTGAAACCAGTAGCCGACATCGCTATAGAGTTTTTTGTAAGTCGCCTGTACGTCGATGCGGAAGGTGTCGAAGAGAAAACGCCCGTTGTTTTCGGTGGTGTCCCAATGCTCGTCGCGGTAGTTGGTTCGCAGGGCACCACCGATGTCCAGGCTGCTTTCGCCATCGTCGCTGCGCCAGGCGATATGCGGAAACGGTTTTTTACCGGTAGTCGACGTCACGGGCGCAGCGGGACCGGGTTCACCGGCGAAGCTCACGCAACTGCTCATCATCAGTCCCATACATATAACGTAATGCTTCATGTTGACTCCGCTGCTCAATTGAACGCTACAAAGTGACCGGCAACACTGTTCCGTTCGCCTTGAAACTGGCGATGGGTGAATAACGTCGAGTGTTGCTTTGATTAAGTGCGTTTCTGTTTTTATTGTTTCATGGGTAATACGGCGTATGGCCTATGAACTCAGGGTTACCTGAGCAGAAACTATGCCAACTGTTAAGCGTCTTTAAGGTTCTTAAAAACTCAATAAAAACAATTGTTTATATGGGAAACATAGTTGTTTGTATTGCCCATGAAACAGGCGCGTCGAGGGGTAACGAAACTGCACGTTCACTGTGCGTTTTTTATTTCCCGCGCATAAAAAAGGCCGACATACCTGTCGGCCTGTTTAACCCTGGAAACTTGATACTCGCGTTATAGATCCAGTACCAATCGCCGACTCTTGCAACCCGACACACACACCATCATGGATTTGTTGGCCGCACGTTCGGCTTTGGTCAGCACGCCGTCCCGGTGGTCGACATCACCTTCCAGCACGCGTGTTTCGCACGAACCGCACACCCCTTCGCGACAGCTGTATTCGATGTCGCAACCCGCCTCGAGCAGCACGTCGAGCAAACTCAAGCCGGGCTCGATCGACAGCGTCTTGCCGGTTTTTTTCAACTCGACGCTGTAGCTGCTCTGTGCGTCTTCAGACGGCGGCAGTTCGGCCGCCGCGAAGCGCTCGATATGCGCATGAGGGTAACCGAGGCCTTCGCAGGTGCTTTCGAAAGCATCGAGCATCGGCGTCGGACCGCAGCAATAGAAGTGCGTATCGCTGGGCTGATCGGCCAGATAAGCGCTCAGGTCTGGCGGCATGCCCTTTTCATCGTTGAAGTGATAGACGACTTTGGCACTCAAGCCGCTGAGTTCCTCAACCAGCGCAGCTTCCTGTCGCGAGCGGGCGCAGTAGATCAGCTCGGCGGATTTTCCCAGTGCCAGCAGTTGGCGGAACATGCAGTAAATCGGTGTGATACCGATGCCGCCGGCCACCAGCACGCTGTGTTTCGCACTCAGGTCGAGCTGGAAATTATTGCGCGGCGACGAGATCGGCAGTTGCATGCCGACCCGCAGTTGCGCGTGCACAAATTCCGAGCCGCCGCGGCTGTTGCGATCACGCAGGATGCCGATCACGTAACGGCCTCGATCGCTCGGCGAGTTGAGCAATGAATAGCTGCGCACCAGTCCGTTGGGTAAATGCAGATCGATGTGCGAGCCGGCATCAAACGGGGCGAACACCGTGTCGCCAAACGGCCGCAACTCGACGCTGATGATGCCTTCGGCTTCATAGCGCAGCGTGTGCACGCGAGCGGTGAGGGGGGAGGAATGGGACATCGGTCACCTCTTTTCGACAGTACGCAAATCGAGATCGAGACGCGCACTGGCCTCGATCTCCACCCGCAATTCGGGAAACACCAGTGCGCTGACTTCGACCAGCGTGGAAGTCGGGAAAACCGCCTGACCTTCGAAGAAGTCACGCCGTGCGCGACCCACTTCGTCCTTGTCGGCGATGTCGGTGACATACACCGTCAGCCGGTAAATGTTGCCGACATGCCCACCCGCCGCCTCGACCAGCACCCGGACTTTGTTCAGCGCGACAAGTGTCTGGGCGTAGGCATCGAGCGGCGCGTCAGCCACTACGGCCAGGCGTGTAGCGGGATGTCCGGTCATGCCGGACATCACCACTTCATTGCCGATCAGCAAGGCATTCGACCAGGTGGCGCTGGCCGGCTCGATCAACGAGCCGGCCTGAACACGTTGCACGGCTGCGTTCATGGCAACTGCTTCGCGTCGATCAGCTCCAGTTGGGCCTTGGCTGCGTTTTTCAGGTAGCGACGCAGACGCACCACACCGAGGTCGTGCTGGTAGAGGTTTTCCCGCTGGTTGGCGTCCGGTTCCATGAATTCGAGCAGCACCCGGTCCTGTTCCAGCACCGCCCAGTGGCGTGCTTCCAGGCGATTTTTGTAGAGGAAACGCCAGGTGTCGCGCTGCCAGCCGGTCAGTGGGCGGCAGCGCCAGTGGAACACCGCCGACAAGGAACGGCTGCTCGGTGTGTAGCTGCCGATGATGGTGAAGTTGCCGCCGGGGCCACCGGTTTTCGGGTAGGGGATTTCCAGGCGCAGCCAGTGGCAGCCGTTATCCATGAACTCGGTCCAGTCGAAATTCACCCCACGCTGGCCTTCTTTCTCGAAGAAGAAACCGTTGTCGGTGTCGCGGGTGACGAACTTGGCGGTGGCTTCGCCTTCGCTCATGGAGTGCGACATCTTGTGCAGGTAGGTGCCGTGCATCGGGTCCATGACGTTGTCGATGACGTAGCGGTAATCGCCTTTCCACTCGGTGTAGCAGAGGAAGCTGCTCCATTCCGGGGAGGTCAGTTGCTCTGGCAGGACCAGCTCCGGCGGGGCGTCCACGTGCGGATCTGCAGCGTTGTACAGAAAGATTGCGCCAGCGGCTTCACGGGTGTGGAACATGCGTGTCGGGCGGCTGCCTTCAAGCTTGCAACCGGGGCTGCCGGGGACTTTGGTGACGGTGCCGTCGCAGCGCACTTCGACGCCGTGATAAGGGCATTGCAGACGGTCACCCAGCACCGGCCCCTGGGACAGCGGCGCGCCGCGATGAGGGCAGTGATCTTCCAGGGCATGGACGCTGCCGTCATTGTCGCGCCACAGGGCGATCTTGTAGCCCAGGCGGCGAATCGATACCGGTTTTTCGCCCAACTGATCGGAGGGCAGGACCGGGAACCAAAGGTTTTTCAACCCGTTGGCCAAGAGGTGTTCAGCTGGATCGACGGTTGTATTCAGGTTCATTTCTTATTGTCCTCCGGCGGGTCATTCGCCCAGCCGAGCCATCAGGGTTTTATAGGCGTCTGCTGTCCACTCTCCGGTGGTCAGAGGGCAGGGCGGCCCGGCCAGATTCAGGTGCGCGAGCAGGTCGGGCAACTCGGTCACCCCGTTGCCAAAGGCGCGCTCGATGGAGTCGCCGAGCAACTCTTCGAACTGGGTGTTGGGACGTTTGCGGGCCTGATGGGGCTCCAGGTAGGGTTCGGTATTGCTCATCTCATTGACCTCCGTTACGTACCCGTTCGCGGATCATTTCGCGCACGGGAATAAAGTCATACGTCGGGAAAACTTCGGTGCTGAACACACCCCAGGCCGAGCGTTCGAGCTCGACGTTGAGGGTCGGCAGCAGGCTCGGCGGCAAACGCAGAGTGACGATCTGGCCCAGGCCCATGGCCACGGTCCAGGACACCACCTCGACGCCTTGCGGGGGAAACCGTCCCCACCAGTCCTGCTGCTTCATGTGCCGCTGAATCTCTTCCAGGTTCTTTGATTGGTCGTGCTTGAGCAGCACGGTCACCAGCAAGGTCTCGCTCATGGCTACGGTCCTGCTCACGCCACGTTCGGCATCGGCACGGCCCAGGCGTCATAGCCATAAACCCAGTCGGCGTTGCCGCCGTCCTTGAGCCATTGGTTGCCGCGCGAGCCGATCTGGATCTGACTGGTGCGTTGCAGCCGCGCCTGCTGATAAGCCTGCAGGGCATCGGCGATCTGCGCGGTGCTGGTCAGGTCTTGCAAATGGCGAGCGAGCACAACCGCGTCTTCGATCGCCTGGCCGGCGCCTTGCGCCATGAACGGCATCATCGGATGGCAGGCATCGCCCAGCAGCGTCATCGCGCCCTTGGACCAGAACGGCAGCGGATCGCGTTCATACAGCGCGGTCTTGAGCACCTCGTTGCACGCATCCAGCAGAGCGCGAGCATCCGGGTGGAAGTCCTGATAATGGCTGCGCAACTCGTCGGCATCACCGGCGCTGGTCCAGGACTCTTCATGCCAGCTGTCCTGAGCGGTGGTGGCGAAGATGAAAATGTCCCGGCCCTGGTTCAGCGGAAACGTCACGATCTGGCTTTGTGGAGTAGGGCCCCACCATTTAGTGAACGCCTGAATGTTCGGCACATGGGCCACGCGTTCGGCAGGTACGACGGCGCGGTAAGCGACTACTCCGGTAAAGCGCGGTTGCTCATCACCGAACAGCGCATTACGCACCACCGAATGGATGCCATCGGCGCCGATCAACAGATCGGTGACGTGACGGCTGCCATCCTTGAAGCGCAACTCGATGCCGTCGGCGGTTTGCACGACGTGCTCGGCGCGTTTGCCAAACTTCACCTGCTCCTGCGGAAAGACGTCTGCCAGTGCAGCCAGCAGATCGGCGCGGTGAATGGTCAGTTGCGGTGCACCGTATTTCTGTTCGGCGGCATCGGACATTTCCAGGCGCGACGTTTCCTCACCGCTGTCCCACAGACGGCTGATCCGGTGGGTTGGACGAGCGGCCGGGATGCGCACGGCAGCGCCCACTCCGAGACCATCCAGAGCACGCACGGCATTAGGTGTCAGGTTGATGTCGGCACCGACCCGCAAAAAGGCTTTCGACTGTTCGAATACGGTGACGTTATGGCCTGCGCGAAGCAGCGCAATGGCGGCGGTCAAGCCACCGATACCGGCCCCGGCAATCGCGATATTCAGTGAGGACATGAGTAACTCCTGCTCAGGGTTTCGGTTTGTCGGTGAGGAACTTGCCTTGCGGCGCTTCGACGTTTTGCTGGCGTCGGGTATTGCCGTCGATGCCGCCGGCAATCGCCCATTCAGCGAACATCGTCGGGCCCGGCTCGAAGTCCCGTGGCTGCCATTCGCCAGTCAGTTGGTCTTCGTCGGCGTAGTACTCGACCAGTGCGCCGGCCGGGTTTTTGAAGTACCAGAAGAACGCCGACGACACCGGGTGCCGACCCGGACCGATCTCCGTGGCCCAGCCGCGGCGGGAAATGTGCATGCCGCCACCGAACACTTCGTGCACATCGCGCACGGTGAAGGCAACGTGGTTCAGGCCGGCGCGAGGGGCGGGCAGTTGCAGCATGAACAGGTCGTGGTGGCCGCCTTCTTCGGCGGTGCGCAGGAACGCCCCGCGATCCGGATAGCGGTCGGAGGCCTGGAAGCCGAAACGGTCGTGGTAGAAGGCTTCGCAGGCATTGACGTCCTTGACGAAAAACACCACATGGCCGACTTCGATCGGCGTGGCGCGGTCGTAGATCGGCGCAGCCTTGTTGATCCGGCCTTTGGTCTGCCAGGTGTTATGGCCGCTGCACTCGATCTCCAGTTCACGCTTGCGGGTCACTTGCAGGCGGATCGCCAGGCCGTTGGGGTCGGTGCAACCGATGCGCCCATCCGCTTCGATGAAGCCCGGATCGTTGGCAATTCGTTCGCTATAAAGCTTCAAGTCAGCGTCGCTTTCGACGCCCCAGACTACTTCGCGCACGGTCGAACCGGCTTCGATGGCGGGTGGCAAACCGGCCTTGTTGATGTCGGCGAGCACCACGCGGCAACCGTTGAGGGTTTCGAAGATCACTTCGTCAGGCTGCTCGCTGACTTTTGTCAGGCCCCAGTCGCTGAAAAAACGCACGCTGGTGTCGAGGTCCTCGACGCCGTAGGTGACTTCATCAATGCCTAAAACGCTCATAACCCAACCTCTCGTTGCACACCGGCCCAGGCCAGTGGCTGTTCATTCATGCCCCAATAAAGGCTTTTCTGTTCCATGTACTGCAGGATGCCGAGGCGACCTTTTTCACGGCCCAGGCCGCTGTCGCGCCAGCCGCCGAACGGTGTGGAAATCGAGAACTGTTTGTAGGTGTTGATCCACACTGTACCGGCCTGAATTTTTCGGCCCAGCGCCCAGGCGCGTTTGTAGTCGCGCGTCCAGATGCCGGCGGCGAGGGCGTACAGGCTGTCGTTGGCCTGCTCGAGCAATTGCGCTTCGTCGTCGAAGGGCATCGCCACCAGAACGGGGCCGAAGATCTCTTCCTGACAAACCTGTTGGCTGTTGTTCAGGCCTTCGAGGATGGTCGGCGGGTAGTAATAACCCTGGTCATACACGCCGCCGCTCGGACGCTTGCCACCGAGCAGCAGGCGTCCACCTTCGGCCAGCCCTAGAGCAACATAACGCTCCACCGAGTCGCGGTGGCCGGCGCTGATCAACGGGCCCATTTGGGTACGTTCATCGGCCGGATCACCGACGCGCAGTTCGGCCGCAGCGGCCACCAGGCGCGACATGAACGGCTCATACAGCGCGCGGGCGACGAACAGCCGCGAGCCGGCGATGCAGGCTTCGCCCGAAGAGCTGAAGATGCCGTACAGCACACCCGCCACCGCGTGGTCGAGGTCCGCGTCGTCAAGAACGATGGTCGGTGATTTTCCGCCCAGTTCCAGCGACACCGGCATCATTTTGTCAGCGGCGATGTGGGCAATGTGTTTGCCGGTTTTGGTGCCGCCGGTGAACGACACGCGCTTGACCAGCGGATGACGGGTCAGCGCATCACCGAGCAGTGAACCTTTGCCCGGCAGCACACTGAGCAGACCTTTCGGCAGCCCGGCGTCCTCGCAGATGCGCGCCAGTTGCAGGGCCATCAACGGGGTGATTTCCGCCGGTTTGATCACCACCGCGTTGCCGGCGGCCAGTGCCGGAGCTACCTTCTGCGCTTCGCTGGCAATCGGCGAGTTCCACGGGGTGATCGCGGCGATCACGCCCATTGGCTCGTACACACTCATGCTGACGAAATCACCACGGGACGGCGTGATGGTTTCTTCGAGGGTTTCGCAGGCCGAGGCGAAAAACTGGAACGTGCCGGCGGCGCTGGCCACCAGGGCTCGGGTTTCGTTGATCGGTTTGCCGTTGTCCTGTCGCTGCAATTGCGCCAGTTCTTCGCTGCGCTCACGGATCAGTTCGGCAATGCGGTACAGCACGCCGGCCCGTTCGTGAGGTTTGCGCTGCGCCCAGCCGCTGTGCAAAAACGCCTGGTGGGCGCCTTGCACGGCGTCTTCAACGTCCTCGACACTGGCGGCATTCAGCCAGGCGACGGCTTCGCCCGTGGCGGGGTAGCACGTGGCATAACGCTCGCCGCGACCGAGACGCCAGTCGCCGGCAATGCAGATCGGTAAAGTCTGTTCGAGAGTCATCGACGGTCCCCTAAATCGAAATCGCGTGGGCGTGGTTGCCCAAGGCGCGGACAACGCTGTAAACGGTCAGCGCCGAGGTCTTCGGGTTGGCCAGCAGCGGTTTGCCACGCAAGCTCAGTTCGAAACCGCCAAAAGCACCTCGGGCTTCGAAGTGATGGACGTTCTCCTCGCTCAGCGGGTCGGCGATCAGCGTCACGTGTGTGCGGTCCAGGCCAAGTCCGGCCAGCGATAAGGTCGCCGCGACGTTGGCGTTTTTTGGATAGAGCCGTGCCGCTTCCCGGGCGCTGCCCTGAAAAATCACCGTGGCTTCGGTAATGCTGTCCAGGTCACAGGCCTGTTCAGCGGGGGTGTTTTTCCAGGCTTTGGCCGGTTTGCGGCCGGTGTAATTGACCGAATCCAGCCCACCGACTTTGGCTGCCGACAAGGCGTCGATGCCGCCGATGGCGCCGGGCAGCAACTCGATGCGGGTCTGGCCGCGTTCGGCTGCCGCTTCCAGACGCTCCACCAGGCCGACTTCGGACAGCGCGCCGACCGAGACGATCAGGCAGGCAATGCCACGCTCCAGCGCCGGCAACACATGTTCTTCGATGGCGCGGTGGCCGGCGCACTCGACCAACAGGTCCGGGCGGGCGTCGGCTGGCAACGCGGTCAGCACCTGCGGTGGTTGCTTGAAACTGGCCAGCCGCTGGCGCACCAGTTCTTCAGACCCGGCCGAAGCGATGACGTAGTCAACGCACAACTGCGGGTCCTTCTCCAACAGTTCGAGCACGCCGACGCCAATGGCGCCGCAGCCGATCATGGTGATATGCAACATGACGAAGTCCTCAGGCCGTGGCTTTTTGCGCTTTGGTTTCGCTGTTGGGCGGACCGGCGAACTGGGTGGCGAAGCTGCCGACGGCGAGCATGTCGACTTCCAGCAGGAACGGGCCGGGTTGAGCCAATGCGCCGTCGACCACGCGGCCGAAATCCTTCAGGTCGGTGACCAGGCCGTGGCGCAGGTTCAGCGATTCCGCCAGCTTGGAATAATCCGGGGTGTGCAGGTCGACGTAGCAGTGACGGCTGCCGTAGACCGCGTCCTGAATGTTGCGGATCACACCGTAGCGCTGGTCGTTCATCAGCAGAATCACCACGTTGGCTTTTTCTTGCACCAGCGTCGCCAATTCGCCGAGGTTGAGGATGAAACCGCCATCACCGGCCAGGGCGAAGACCTTGCGCTCAGGCGCCGTTTCAGCCGCGGCGACAGCCGCGCCGATGCCCATCGACAGGCCCTGGCCAATGCCGCCGCCGAGGGCATGCACGCCGGCGCGCGGGTGGAACAGGGTCAGCAGGCGGTTGCCCCAGATGCTGTTGGACAGCGTGACATCGCGCACCCAGGAAAAATTGCGCCCGGTGATGGCTTGCAGCTGTTCGACCATGGCCGAGTACGGGCCGAGGTCGGCGATCAATTGGGTACGGGATTTTTCACGGACGTCCTTGAGTTCGGCGAGGAATGTCGGGTCGATCTGCAGGCGACCTTCCAGACGATCCGCCAGGCCTTCAAGGGCCAGCGCCGAGTCGCCACAGATGAACAGTTCGCTGTTATAGCTGCGACCTTCGATGGCCGGGTTGGCGTCGATGCGCAAAGTGTTGCGTGGCAATTTCAACGCGTACTTGAAGGTTTCGTTGCTGCGCAGACGGGAGCCGGCGATCAGCAAGGCATCGCAACGTTGCAGGAACTGCTCGACCTGTTTGTTTTGCGAGAACGCGCCAAGGCAACGCTCGTCATCTTCGTTGACCACGCCGCGACCTTGAGTCGAGGTAATCACACCGACGCCCATGTCCAGCAGACGTTTGACTTGCGGCCCGGCATGCCGTGCGCCGCCGCCGAGCCACAGCAGTGGACGGGTGGCCGTGGCCAGACGCTCGGCCACCAGGTCCAGCGCTTCGGGCGCGGGGACGGCCACTGGAATCGGCAGCGGTGAAAGGTCGGTCGGCATCGTGATAAACGTCGACTGGATGTCGATCGGGATTTCTACGCTGACCGGCCCGGTAGGAGCGGTCAGGGCGGTTTGCACGGCCAGTTTCATCGTACTGATGGCGGTTTCGACGCTGCGCACGCGAAACGCAGCCTTCGACACGGCCTTGAGCATGGTCAGTTGGTCGCGGGCTTCGTGGATGTAGGCGAATTCCTGGTCCAGGTACGGCGTTTCAATCTGCCCGGTGATGTGCAGCAGCGGTGTGCCGGCGGTCAACGCTTCGACCATGGCGCCTGCGGCGTTGCCGGCTGCGGTGCCGGTGGACGTCAGGCAGACACCGAGGCCGCCGGTGGTGCGGGCATAGGCGTCGGCCATGTTGGTGGCGCCGGCTTCACCGCGAGCCATGACGAAGCGGATATTTCCGCGAACCGCGAACGCATCGAGGATCGGCATGTTGTGGATCGAGATCACGCCGAACGC
The DNA here is from genome assembly GCF_019947405.1 of Pseudomonas sp. GL-B-26. Taxonomy (NCBI): domain Bacteria; kingdom Pseudomonadati; phylum Pseudomonadota; class Gammaproteobacteria; order Pseudomonadales; family Pseudomonadaceae; genus Pseudomonas; species Pseudomonas sp. GL-B-26. Next base: position 32,905 of record NZ_JAGYGJ010000017.1, read on the forward strand.
AGCCTTGACGTCGCATTGCTCGAGAAACGCGGTGATGGCAGCGCCAACGGTGACAGTATTTTCATTACGCATGGCGGGACAGGCCTCCAGAAACATCGATATGGCTGCCTGTGGTGTAAGCCGACAGAGGCGAGGCCAGAAACAGGATCGCGCGGGCCGCTTCAATCGGCAGGCCCAGACGCCCTAAGGGAATGTGTTTTTGTTGCGCGAGCCGGGCGGTCCATTGGGTCCAGTCCAGATCCCGCTCTTCGCGGGTCTCGAAACGTCGACGCCATTGCCCGGACTCAACCAGGCCAATGAGGATGCCGTTGACCCGAATGCCCTGACCGGCAAATTCGGTGGCCATCGAGCGCACCAGGTTCATGACCCCGGCGCGAGCGGCCGAGGTGGCGACCATGTGCGGTTCCGGCTGGCTGGCCAGCAGCGAATTGACGCAGACGATGGCCGCGTTCGGCTGGCGTTGCAGCTGTGCCATGAAGGCGTGGACCGGGTTGATCACTGAGAAGAATTTAAGGTTCAACTCTTCGGTCCAGGCGCTGTCGGTGGTGTCGGCGAAGGTCGACACCCGACCTTGCCCGGCGTTGTTGATCAGCACGCTGGCCGGGCCCAATGCGGCCAGGCTGGCCGCGGCAAACGCCTTGACCGAGTCCGCATCGAGCACGTTGCAAACATGGGCGAGCAGCCGTGCTTCGGGGAAGCGTTGACGCAACTCGGCTTCGGCGCTGCGCAGCCGGTTTTCGTCCCGGCCACAAAAGGCCACGGCCGCGCCGGCTTCGAGCAACAACTCGACGCAGGCCAGGCCAATGCCCGAAGAGCCACCGGTGACTATCGCGGTGCTGTCTTGCAGTTGATAAAGGCTCATTTCAATCCCTCATCAATGCAGTGACGCGGTGCTGACCGTCATGGGCAGCAGCGCTGTTGTAGTTGAGCAGCCGCGACAGTTCGTCGGCGCTACGGCGCACTTGCAGGAGCAACTCGTTGAAGTTGACGTGAGCGATCTGTGCGGTCGGGATCGTGACGCCCAGCGCGGCGACGATCCTGCTTGTCTCATCGCGCACCGGGGCGGCGACGGTCGAAATCGTTGACTCGAAAAAACCTTCGCTGCTGACGAAACCGCGCTGGCGGTCGGCCTGAACCAGGTCGAACAGTTCCATCACGGTTTTCGGCGTGCACGGCGAGAACTGCTCCAGGTGTTCTTCCGGGTACAGCTCACGCAACTCGGCCAGCGACAGGTCTTCGAGCAGAATTCGCCCGAGGACCGTGGCATGGGCGGGCAGGCGAGTGCCGACGTTGACCGCGCTGGAGAACACCGACGGCGGCGACACTTTGGCGACATAGACAATCGAGCGACCATCGCGCACCACCAGGTTGCTCGGGTAGTTGAGGCGGTCGCACAAACGAGCCAACAGCGGTTGACCCAGTTCGGTCAGCTCCAGCGAAGCCAGGTATTCAAAGCCCAGGCGCAGCACCGACATGCCCAAGCGGTATTCATTGCCGCTGCGGGTGACGAAGCCCATGGTTTCCAGGGTCGTCAGCAGACGGAATATGGTCGAGCGTGGCAGTGCCAGACGCCGGGCCAGTTCCGGCGCGGTCAGCGTGCGATTGCGCCGGCTGAATTCGCAGAGCAGCAGCAGGCCGCGCTCGAGGCCCGGCACGATGTATTTGTCCTGAGCGTCCTTCAGCAGATCTGAATCGTTCATAGAGATGCACCTGTCAGGGATTCTTTAATGGCAAAGGCCAGACGGCCCGCCACGACATAAGGTTGTTCAATCGGGCTGGCATGCCCGGCATCGGCAATCAGGTTGAACGTGGCGCCCAACGCCTTGGCCAGGGTCAGGCAGCATTCGGGCGCCGTGATGCCGTCGGCTTCGCCGCAATGCACTTCGCAAGGCATCGACAGCGGTGGGTGCCGCAGCAGGTCATCGCTGCACAACAGTTCAATGGCCTGGCGATAGCCATCGGGATTGAGCCGCGCCATGTTCCATCGCACCCACGCCAGTGCTTTCGGGCTGGCGGCGGGTGACAGCATGTAGGGACTGCGTTGCTCGGCCATCTGCTGAATGCTCAGTTGTTCCAGGGCACGCAGGCGTTTGTTGCGCACTTCCTGACGTTGCAACGCGCGTGATGGATGGCCATAGCCTTGGGCCGGGCTGATCAAGACCAGCCGGCTGATCCGTTGCTGCTGCACGCCGCTGGCGAACGCTGTGGCGGTAATCGCCCCGAGGGAGTGACCCACCAGCACACAGCGCTGGATGCCCAGTGCGTCGAGCAGTTGCAGCAGTCGTTCGGCGTAGTCCGAAGCGTCGGGGGCCAGCGATCTCAGCGGCGTGGAATCACCGTAGCCGGGAGCGTCCCAGGCAATCACCCGGGCGCTCTGGCCAAGCTCCTGCGCCACCTCTAACCACGACGCCGAGCCCGAGCCGATCCCGTGCAACAACACAATGGCCGGCCCGGCCCCGCATTCGCGAAAGGCCTGGCGACCGCCGGCGATCTCTAGCGTGCGTACCGCAAAGTTCAGGGCCAGTTGTGCCTGGAGGTCAGCCGTGAGCGGCGAAACGAGATTATCGATGGCGTACGACATGGGCTTATCCGCGCTTGATCGAGGCCAGAGGGTGTTCTGGCGGGTAGGTCGGGGTCAGCGGTTTTTTCGCGCCGAGCATCACGCACATCAGCGCGTCTTCATCGCCGATGTTGATCTCTTCGCGGTACACGCCGGGCGGCACGGAAATCACGTCGCGGTCGGTGAGGATGGTTTCGAAACGCTCGCCGTCCTTCTCGATCACCACCTTGAGTTTGCCGCGCAGCACAAAGAACACTTCTTCGACGTCGGTGTGCAGGTGCGGCGGGCCTTCGTGACCGGCCGGAATCACCATGGTGGAGAACGTGAAGTTCTCCGACGGGATGGTGTTCATGTCGGTGCTCACGCCGGTGCCGCCGGTGCCGATGTAGCGCATTTGCGCACGACGGAATTTCGGGTCGTAGTCAGCCTGGAACTTCAGCGCGTTCCAGTCGTACTTGCGCGTGTCGTAACGGGCGATGCGGGTTTTCATCCAGCTTTCGAGATCGCTGCCGGCCGGCTGTTCCCAGCTTTTCGGGGTTGGTTGCTGTGATGACGAGTGTGCGGATAAATCGGTCATGGCAGTCTCCAGATTCAAGGCATGACGAACCCGCCGTTGACCGGCAAGGTTTGTCCAGTGATGAAGCGGGCGAGGTCGGACAGCGCGAACAGCACGGCGCCGCTGACGTCTTCGGGAAGTTGCGGGCGTTGAATGGCCCGGTGGTCGTTGTACAAACGGTGACGTGCTTCGGGCACGTAGGCGGTGGCTTCGACCAGCACCAGGCCGGGCGCGATGGCGTTGACCGTGATGTTGTCGCTGCCCAGTTCGCGGGCCAGGCTGCGGGTCATCGCAATGATTGCGCCCTTGCTGGCGACATAGGCCAGCAGGTTGGGCGCACCCCACAGCGGCGTGTCCGACGCCAGGTTGACGATGGCGCCATGACCACTGGCGCGCAGGGCTGGCAGACACGCCTTGGTCATCAGCCAGGTGCCGCGCACGTTGACTTGCATGACCTGATCCCAGGTATCGAGGCTCAGCTCTTCGCAGGTCTTGCCGCCGGAATTGGTGATTGACGCGTTGTTCACCAGACCGTCGAGGCCGCCGAGCAAGCGGGTGGCTTCAGCCACGCAGGCATCGATCGAATCGGGTTGCGCCAGGTCAACCGACACGCCATGCACGGTCAGGCCTTCGGCGACGAGTTCAGTGGCCGATTGCTGGACGCGTTCGGCAAGAATGTCGGCGATCACCACGTGGGCACCGGCGCGGCCGATGGCCTGGGCAAAGGCATAACCCAATCCGCGGGCGCCTCCGGTGACCAGGATCCGGCGGCCTTCGAGCAAACGATTGAGGGCCGTCATCATTGCGTACTCAGCATGGCTTTGGGCATGTAATGCAGAACGCGTTTCTCGGCCCAGACCACCGCGCCGTAAGAGAGCACACCGATCAGCGTGAGCATCACAATCGCGACGAATACGCCCGCGGTGTTGCCCTGACCTTCAGCATCGACCAGCAGGAAGCCCAGGCCCTGGTTGCCGCCGACCAGCTCACCGACGGTGACGCCGATCACGGCCAGGGTCGAGGCAATGCGCAAGCCCGAGAACAGCGCAGCCATGGCTGAAGGGAACTCCACCAGGCGGAAGATCTGCCAGCGACTGGCGTTCATGGTCCGGACCAGGTTGATCATGTCCGGGTCAACGGTGCGGATGGCCGACAGCACGTTGATCATCACCGGGAAGAACACAATCAGGATCGCGATCAGGATCTTCGGGTAGATGGTGTAGCCCAGCCACATCACGAACAGCGGGGCGAAGGCCACTTTCGGGGCGATTTGCAGGGCCAGAATGTAAGGCGACAGCATGGCTTCGGCAGCGGGCGAGAGCCCGAGCGAAACACCGATCGCCACGCCGAGCAGAGCGCCCAGGCCGAAGCCGACGATGATCTCGAAGGCGGTGATCAAGGTATGTTGCAGCAGGCCGCCGGTTTGCCACATCACCACACTTTCCTGGGCCACGCGGCTCAGGTGCGGCATGACGAATTCAGGCATGCCGAGCAGTCCCGGGCCCCATTGCCAGAGCACCAGAAACAGGATCAGCAGGGCAACGCTGCCGAGCATGGAGTTATTGAGGTTTTTCATCGTGTCGTTACCTTGTTGTCACTCGCCGTTATTGCGCAGCTGTTTGGGTGTCGATGAACTGGTTGGTGTACAGGTCGTCGAGCTTCGGTTCCTGGGTGACGATGCCTTCGCTGACATAGAACGTGCGGACCGCTTCCAGTCGCGCCGGATCGATGCGACCCAGTACGGTTTGGTTGGCGTAGACGTGTTCGACGTAAAGCTTGAAGACCTTCTCCAGCGAATCTTCCTTGCCGGCGTAGGCGGGCACAGCTTTGGCGAAGGTGACCGCAGCGGCGCGCGGGTCCTGGATGATGTCGCGCATGCCTTGCAGGGTGGCCTGGACCACGCCGCGAACAATCTCCGGGTGCGTCTTGATGGCGTCGTCCGACGCGAGGATCGCCTGAGCCATGCTTTCGAAAATTTGCGATTGCGGGATCAGTTTGATCTTCACACCGGCTTCTTCAGCGTTGACCACCCAGTCCGGTACGCCCGCCATCGCCTGGGCTTTGTCAGCCGAGAACAACTGCCAGACGCCCGACGGGCCGGCCGCCTGGATGTTCACGTCGGTTTTGCTCAGGCCTGCTTTGCGAAGGGAGGCGAGCAAGGCGTAGTAGGTGGTGTCCGAGTAGGACATCACCGTCATGGTCTTGCCCTTGAGGTCGGTGATCGAGTTGATATTTTCGGCGGCGTTGGTGGCAATCATGGTCACACCGCCGGCGCCCAACACAGCGACGGAGCGCACCGGAATACCGTTGGCCCGCACCACAATCGGGGTATCACCCAGGGCACCGCCGAGCATGGCGTTACCGGCACCGATCTGCTTCGCCACGTCCACACCGCCCTTGGCCGCGATGAAGGTCATGTTCAGGTTCTGGGCGGCGTAGTAACCCTTTTGCTGGGCAATGATCCACGGGGCGAACGCCGGCGAGTTCGGCGGCGCCGGCAACAAGTAGGTCACATCGGTGGGCTGCGCCTGAGCGGCGAAGGCCATGCCCAGGCCGAGCGCAATGCCGCTGGCCTGGCTGAAGCGTTGAAACAGAGACTTGAACATGCGTACTCCTGAATCGGTTGATGGCCGCAAGGGCGTTGATCAATGCAGTTCGGTGTCTTCGCCGACTTTCAGCAACTCCATCAGGCGACCGGCCAGCGGACCGATTTCCGGCAGCTTGCGACGCTCCAGCGGGTTGTCGCGAAACGGCAGGTCGACGGTGATTTCTTCGATGATGGTGCCCGGGCGGGCACTCATGACCAGCAGCCGGTCGGACATGGCGATGGCTTCGATCAGGTCATGGGTAATGAACAGGGCGGTTTTCTTTTCATCGAACAGCATCCGCGCCATGTCCTGCTGCAGGATCATCTTGGTCTGCGCATCCAGGGCCGAAAACGGCTCGTCGAGGAACAGCACTTGCGGGTCGATGGCCAAGGTACGAGCCAGGGCCGCACGCTGCCGCATGCCGCCCGACAGCTGGAACGGGTAGTGGTCGGCAAAGCCTTGCAGGTGGCAACGATCGAGCAGATCTTTGGCCACGGCCTGACGCTTGGCGGCCGGTACACCTTGAATTTCCAGGCCCAGTTCGACATTGCGACGAATGCTGCGCCATGGCATCAGCAGGTCTTTTTGCAACATGAAAGCAACTTGGCGAACCGGACCTGTCACCGCTTCACCGCCGACAAACACTTCACCTTCGGAAGGTCGATAGAGGCCGGAGCCCATGTTGAGGATGGTGCTTTTGCCGCAACCGGAAGGGCCGATGATCGACACCACTTCACCGCGGCGAATCTTGAAATTGACTTCGCGAATGGCAAACGGCGCTTCGGATTTTCCTTTGGCCGGGAAACATTTGCCGACATTGCGAAATTCAATTTCGATGGGCTCCAGATCTTCCTTGGGAGCGGGTTTATTCCATTGGGGGGCGATGGCGTACATCTCGTTCACAGCCATTGGGAAGGGTCTCTGGTCTGTTTTATAGGTGATACGGTGGTTAGTGCATGAACAATGCCACCCCAATGCCAGGTTGAATTTTTGTTAGAAAATCTTTGTTTATTAATGAGTTGTGAGGTTTTTGAGATTTTTGCCGTGTTTCATATACGAAACGTGGTTTCTTGTATGGCACGAAATTTCACATCGAATGTGCTTGCCATGGGAAACGGCGAGAAAGAAGGACTTGTTGAGGTAACGCGAATCGGGGAGAAATAGAGGGTTTTGTTTTACATGTGAAACGAGGGGTCGGCATTTTGCATTCTGGGTCGGGATTATTGTTGTTTGTGAGGGGCCGCCTTTTGTCGGTGTGCCTGAACCGGACTTGCAATCGGTTGATCCATTTAGAAGGACTCAGGAGCTGTCGTCATTCTCCGATTGAGGAACTCAAACCATGCAGCCCAAGGCACACCAGCGATACGACCTGACGCTGCTGATGCTGTTTGTGTTGATCGTCGTGGTGTCGGGTTATTCACCCCGCAGCCGAGTGGATTGGGCACTGGAAAACTTGCTGGTGCTGTTCCTGGTGGGCGCGCTGGTGGCTGTCTCCGGCCGGTTTCGCCTGTCGGCTATATCCATCAGCCTGGTATTCGTTTTCCTATGCATTCACGAACTGGGTTCTCACTACACCTACGCCAAGGTGCCGTACGACCAATGGTGTTCAGCCTTGACCGGGGTCAGCCTCGATAAAGCGCTGGGGCTGCATCGCAATCATTTTGATCGGCTGGTCCATCTGAGTTACGGGTTGTTGATGGTTTATCCCATTCGAGAAGTGCTGGTGCGACTCACACCGTTGCGGGGTTTCTGGCTGGTGTTTATGGCGTTGAACATCATTCTGTCGACGTCGGCCATTTACGAAATGGTTGAATGGATTGGTGGCGCCTACCTGGGCGACGACACCTCGCGTGCGTTCGTCGGCGCGCAGAACGATCCCTGGGATTCACAGAAAGACATGGCGTTGGCGGTGGCTGGGGCCTTCGTCAGCGAGTGTGTGGTTTTGCTGTGCAAGCAAAAGCGCGTCGTTCCTCAGGCCCAACATTCGAATGTCGGGCGACCTCCTTCGTGATGGATCATCGTGAGATAGACTCAACTGCGAATATCCGACAGTGGGAGTGACAACGGTGGCGGGATTGCGATGGACTCGCTGATCACGGCCGCAGCGCAGGCGCTGGCGGCGGGTGATCCGCTCGGCGCGCTGAACCGGGTCGCGTTGCGCGACGATGCGCCGGCGCTGGCGTTGCGCGGCATTGCGATGGCGCAACTCGGTGATCTGGTGCGAGCCAAGGCGCTGGTGCAGAGGGCCGCGCGGGCCTTCGGGCCGAAGGAGGCCTTGGCTCGGGCGCGCTGTGTGGTCGCCGAGGCCGAGATCGCGCTGGCCTCCCGGGAGTTGGGCTGGCCGGTGAAGGCACTCGAGTCGGCGCGGGTGACGCTTGAGGCGCACGGCGATCGAATGAACGCCGCTCATGCGCGGTATCTGCAGATCCGGCGTTTGCTGCTGATCGGGCATCTCGAAGAGGCCGACGTGCTGCTCGCCGAGCTTGACCCTGCGCCATTGCCGCCGGCATTGCGCGCCGCCCACGAACTGGTCGTGACGGGGATCGCGATGCGACGACTCGAGACGAACAAGGCGCGGTCTGCACTCACAAGGGCCGAGCACGCCGCGCGCGACGCCGATATTCCTGCGCTGACGGCCGAGGTGGAAAACGCTGCCCTTGTCCTGGACACGCCCGTCGCGCGTTTGATTGCCTATGGCGAAGAACGGCCGCTGTTGCTGGATGAGGTTGAAGCGTTGCTTGCGTCCACGTCGCTGGTCGTGGACGCCTGTCGCTACGTGGTGCGTGGCGCCGGCATGTCGGTTCCCCTCGCTACACGCCCGGTCTTGTTCGCCCTCGCTCGGGCACTGGCCGAAGCGTGGCCGGCCGACGTGTCGAGGGAAACGCTGATTGCCCGGGCCTTTCGTTTGAAGCACGCCGATGAGTCCCTTCGCGCACGGTTGCGAGTCGAAGTCGGGCGACTGCGTGCGGCGCTGAAACCCTTGGCTGGCGTCACTGCAACCCAACGTGGTTTTGCTCTGGTGGCGCTGGTTGCCTCTGACGTTGTGGTGCTGGCGCCACACGTCGAAGAGAAGCACGGGTCGGTGTTTGCTTTCCTCGTCGACGGTGAGTCGTGGTCGAGCTCGGCCCTGGCCCTGGCCCTCGGCGCCAGCCAGCGCACGGTGCAACGGGCACTCGAGGAACTGGCCCGTGCGGGCAAGGTGCAGTCGTTCGGTCGCGGCCGGACGCGTCGCTGGATGACCCCGCCGGTGCCGGGTTTCGCGACGACCTTGTTACTCCCGGTGCCACTGCCGGGTGACTAGGATGAACGTCACCCACCCGTAACGAGGAATGCCAACATGAAACAGTCAGCAGCCAAAATCCTTCGTGAATATGGACCCTTTGCCGGTGTCGACAAGGTGCATGGCGTCACCTGGGACGGTCAGCACGTGTGGTTTGCCACCGGTGACAAACTCAACGCCATGGACCCTGAAAGTGGCAAGACACTGCGTTCAATCGATGTTGCCGCCCATGCCGGCACCGCCTTCGACGGCCAGCACCTGTTCCAGATCGCCGAGGACCGCATCCAGAAAATTGACCCGCAGACCGGTCGTGTACTCGCGACTATTCCGGCGCCTGGCGGCAGCGACTCAGGGCTGACGTGGGCGGAGGGGACACTGTGGGTCGGCGAGTATCGGGATCGCAAGATTCATCAGATCGATCCCGAGACTGGTGTGATTCTGCGCACCCTTGAATCCAACCGCTTTGTCACCGGGGTGACCTGGGTCGAGGGGCAGCTGTGGCATGGCACCTGGGAAGAAGACGAGAGTGAGTTACGCCATATCGATTCGACCACCGGCGAAGTGCTGGAAAGCGTGAAGCTGCCGGCCGGCGTCGGGGTATCGGGGCTTGAATCGGACGGCGGCGATCAGTTTTTCTGCGGCGGCGGTGGCAGTGGGAAGGTGAGGGCGGTGCGGCGCCCCAAATGAGGCGCCGCTCAATCACTCAAGGCGCGCCAAACAACATCGTCCAATAAACGCCTCTATCACTGCGTGCGTCCGCCGCATAGGCTGCACCCATCTGAGTAAACATCGGGTTCATCAGGTTGGCGCAATGCCCCGGGCTGGCCAGCCAGCCCGACATGGCCTTGCTCGGTGAGCCCTGGCCGGCAGCGATGTTCTCGCCGATTTGCCGGCCACGGAAACCAGCGGCTCTGGCCCGGTCTGCGGGCATGTCACCGTCGGGGTCCTGGTGTGCGAAGTAGTTGCCGTAGGCCATTGCCTTGCTATGCCCTTGCGCCGCAGCGCCCAGGGCTGCGTTCCAGGCCAATGGCCGTGCAGCGGCGAAGCGCTGACGACCGCAGAGGCGCGGTATTGAGCGTGCTGCATTGACCTGTGCCAGCAACGCTTTGCTGACGGCTCGCGTATCGCCCACACGACTGTCCAGCACGGGCTGCGCCAGCACCACCTGCCACTCACTCCGGGCGCGACTGACGCCAATGTCGGCATATTGGGTATCGAGCAACGCCCCGCAGTAATCGCTCTGGAGCATGTCGAAGGCCTCATCGGCATCCTGCGCACCGACCACACGAATCGTGCGCACGGTTACCGCCTGATAGCCAGACGCTTTCAATCGATCACGCAGACCGCCGCCATAGCCGATCGGCAAGGCCAGGTTCGACTTCAATGCCAACGGCGATAACGCTCGACCCGCGCGCCCCAAGCAGCGATCGGGGTGAGCGCGGTAGTCGTTGATGGCTTCCACCAACTGCCTTTCGGCACCGGCGTGGGCGGGGTTGGCGAACAGGGAAAACAGAGGAATGAAACAGAGCGAGGCAACGCGAACGGACAGGAGGGTTTGGCGCATGGATGAATAGCTCTGAGCGGGCAAGTGGAATTCACGGCTCGGCTATGACTGGCGCTTCAACACAAGGTTCACGGGCGCAAGAGACATATTTGCGCTGGGCGCAGGACGTCCGCCAAAGAGGACATGGAGGTGTCGTATGATGGCTTCTTTTTACCCGTCACAAGGACCCAGCCATGCCGTTAAGCAAGCGCGATCAGGCGAACATCGAGCGACGCCTGGTGGCCACCCTGACTGAGGCGTGTGAGACGGCCAAAGCGGAAGTCGTCGGGTTCTGCTGGCTGACCCACGAGGTCGATTACGATCTGTTTCCTTCCAGTCTGCGGGTCATCTGGGTCTTCGATACACAGGCCAACAAGGATCAGGCGCTGGCCAGCGGGCAGGGCGAGCGCATGCTCGAGTTGACCGCCATTGCGTTAAGCGAAGCAGACGTTCTCGTCAGCCCGGTATCGGCCCATGTGCAGTTCGATTCTGAAGAAGAATGTCAGCGCGCCAATGCCGGTAATTGGCAGCAGCGCTTGTCGCGCCCACTCACTTCGAAAACTTTCGCGCCCCGGCCACGCAAAGGATCACCGCGACGGTAACCCCCAGCATGCCGATGCTGACGTGTTCGTGAAGTAACGTGGCCGCCAGCGCCAAACCAAAAAACGGCTGTAGCAGCTGAAGCTGGCCGACGGCGGCAATCCCCCCTTGGGCCAGCCCGCGGTACCAGAATACGAAACCGACCAGCATGCTGAAGATCGATACGTAAGCCAGGCTGAGCCACGCGGATGGGGTAATTCCCGAGAACGAAGCAGGGGCCAGAAACCAGGTCAGCGGGACCATAACGGGCAGCGACAGCAGCAAAGCCCAAGAGATCACCTGCCAGCCTCCCAGTGTTCTTGAAAGTTTTGCGCCTTCCGCATAACCCAGCCCGCAGGCGAGGATGGCCAGCAGCATGAGAATGTCGCCGGTCGGAGAGGCGGTCAGGCCTTGCGAGACGGCAAATCCCACGACCAACGCGCTGCCCAGCACCGAGAAGAACCAGAACACCGGCCGGGGACGCTCCCCGCCGCGCAACACGCCGAACACCGCAGTGGCGAGTGGCAACAAGCCAACGAAGACGATCGAATGAGCCGACGTCACGTACTGCAGCGCCAGCGCCGTCAGCAGCGGAAACCCTACTACAACGCCCATTGCCACGATCACCAAGGGCAAAAGCTGACGCTTGGCGGGACGTTTTTCTTTAAACAGCACCAGCATGCACAGCGCCAGAAGTCCGGCAATCGTCGCTCGGGCAACGGTCAGGAAAACCGGGTCGAATTCCAGCACGGCCAACCGTGTGGCCGGCAGCGAGCCGCTGAAAATCAGCACACCGATAAACCCGTTGAGCCAGCCGCTCGCGGTCTTTTCCGTCGTTGGGTTTTGCAGGGTCCGTTCCATCTGAGGGCACTCTCAATTTGCAGAGATCCATCGTATGATCGACGATCACTACAATCAAAAAATTGTCATGGATACATCTCGACATGCCTCGCTCACGGTACAAGTCATTAGTGGATGCTTTTGCGGCTGACATCCGGTCAGGCCGATTGTTGCCAGGCACGCGCTTGCCGACGCATCGTCAACTCGCGGCGACAGAAGGGCTGGCGCTGGTCACCGCCAGTCGGGTCTATGCAGAGCTCGAAGCCATGGGCCTGGTCAGCGGCGAGACGGGGCGAGGCACGTTCGTGCGGGAGACGTCGTTGCCGCCGGGCTTGGGCATCGACCAGAAAAACGTTGCTGTGGGAATGACCGACCTCAACTTCAACTATCCCTCGCTGCCAGGGCAGGCAGAACTCTTGCGAAATGCGCTGCGCCAACTCGCCTCGGGCGGTGATCTGGAGTCCCTGTTGCGCTACCAGCCACACGCCGGGCGTCTGCATGAGCGCGCCTCGGTGGCGCGCCATTTGCTCGCCCGAGGGCTGACGGTGGATCCCGAACAAGTGTTAGTGGTCAGTGGTGCCCAGCATGGGCTGGCCGTGACGATGATGGCGCTGCTGCAACCCGGTGATGTGATTGCAGCGGATGCGCTGACCTATTCAGGATTCATCGTGCTGGCCGAAGCCTTGCACCTGGAAATCGTGCCCATTCCCGTGACCGAACACGGACCTGATCTAGAGGCGTTGGACCGTCTGTGCCGGAGTCGCCGCGTGCGGGCGGTGTACTCGATGCCGACGCTGCACAATCCGCTCGGGTGGGTGATGAGTGCCGATCAGCGCGATTCGCTGGTGACGATTGCACGCAGGCATGACTTGCTCATCATCGAGGACGCCGCCTATGCCTTCCTTGCCGAGAACCCGCCGGCACCGTTGGCGCAACTCGCACCCGAGCGAACTGTTTACGTTTCAGGGCTCTCCAAGAGTGTGGCCACCGGATTGCGCGTAGGTTTCGTCGCTGCCCCGGCCGAAAAAGTGCCCGCGCTGGAGCGCACGATCAGGGCGACCACCTGGAATACCCCGGGCGTGCTGACGGCGATCGCGAGCACGTGGCTCGACGATGGCACGGTCATGCAGCTGGAAGCTGAAAAACGTCAGGATGCTCAGGCCAGGCAAACCATGGCCGCAGAAGTGCTGGCGGGCCTTCCATGTATTCGCCACCCGTCGTCCTATTTTCTTTGGTTGCCTTTGTCTGAAGATGCGAGGGCAGACCAGATCGCGGCGGCGCTGCTGCGTGAAAAAGTCGCGGTTTCAACCGCTGAGCCTTTTGCGACTTCTGCTCATGTACCGCATGCAATTCGCTTGGCGCTGGGGTCTGCGGAGATGGGCGCACTGCGTGAGGCGCTGGAAAAAGTTAAGTGGGTGATTGGTGCTTACTCATAGCCCGAAGTCGCCCACCGCCATCTATATTGAAAGGTCCAGTCCGCTGCAGGTGACGCAAGCGCCCTGACGAGGGGCGAATCCATCTAGCAAGAAGGACTGGTCGATACGCTCACAGAGGGCAATCTTTTTCATCCGGCATTTTCAATCAGGAGATCATCATGACCCAGATCGAAAAAGTACTGTACACCGCCAAAGTCCACACCACGGGTGGGCGAGACGGCGCATCACGCAGTGATGATGGACGTCTCGAAGTCAAGCTTTCGTCCCCTGGCACCAAGGGTGATGGCACCAATCCGGAGCAGTTGGTCGCCACCGGTTGGTCAGCCTGCTTCATCGGTGCGATGCAGGTCGCTGCCGGCAAAATGAAGGTCACGCTCCCGCCTGACCTGGCCATTGACGCCGAAGTTGACCTGGGCACCAACGCAGGCGGTTACCTCCTGCAGGCGCGCCTCAACATCAGCCTGCCGGGAATGGACCGCGAAACCGCCCGGGCGCTGGTGGATGAAGGGCACAAGCTGTGTCCGTATTCCAAAGCCACGCGGGGCAACATCAACGTCGAAATCAACCTGGTCTGAGCCGTAATACTGTTCACTTAAGGTTGGGGTGCATATCCGTTTCTGCGGTGGTGGCTGCTGGCGGTTTCGCTTTTACAGCGACTCCCTTTTGCAGACGCCCAAAAGGAAGCAAAACGCTTTGCCCCTCCATTCGGTGCCTCGCTTAGGCTCGGCATGCCGTAACGAAGGCATTACTCCGGGGGCCCGCCGCCATCGGCCATCCATGGCCGGGGGCGGCTACCGCGGCATCCTTGCCGCGGTGCCCCCTGCGCAACGCCTGCGTTCGGCCTCTGGGAAAGGGGCAGGCAGATCTAAAGCCAAAGCAAAGCAACGGCAAGATCAAAAGATCGCAGTCTCGCTTCGCTCGACAGCTCCTACAGGGAAATTGCGCATGCTCTGTAGGAGCTGCCGAAGGCTGCGATCTTTTGATCTTGATGCACCGCCCCATCGAGAGGCCGAGTGGCGGTTCTGCGCAGTGGGCAACCCGGCATGGATGGCGGCGGGCCCACGGAGCAGGACCGGAGCGAGGGCATGCCAAGCTACCGAACGAAATGTACTAACCTTCTGACGTCGAGATCGTAAAGGGCGCCATGCGCCGCCCGACCTCCGCCCACGCCATTCTCACCTCAGCTGAGGTATGAAGATGAAGCACACATTCGCGGTCGCTATAGCGACCCTCGCGCTTTGCGTCTCGGCCCTCGCCAGCGCCGCTCCCACCGCCGATCCCAAGGCCATTCAGCCCTTCCACGTCAATATTGCGGACAAGGAACTCGCCGATCTGCGCAACCGTATCGCGGCGACCCGCTGGCCGGACAAAGAGACGGTTTCCGATCGATCACAGGGTGCGCAACTGGCACAACTGCAGGAACTGGTTCGCTACTGGGGCACGGACTACGACTGGCGCAAGGCCGAAGCGCAGCTCAATAATCTGGCGCAGTACGTGACCACCCTCGACGGGGTCGAGATCCACTTTATCTGGGTGCGCTCCCCCCACCCGAACGCTCTGCCGATGATCATGACCCACGGTTGGCCAGGCTCGGTGTTCGAGTTCATCAAAGTCGTCGGTCCACTCACTGATCCGACCGCCTACGGGGGCAATGCGGCAGATGCATTCGATGTGGTGATTCCTTCCATTCCTGGCTACGGCTTCTCCGGCAAACCAAGTGGTATTGGTTGGGATCCAGACCACATCGCGCGGGTCTGGGCGCAGCTGATGCAGCGCCTCGAATACACCCGCTACGTCGCCCAGGGTGGTGACTGGGGCGCCCCCATTACCAGCGCGATGGCGCGCCAGGCGCCGGCCGGATTGCGCGGTATTCACCTTAACCTGCCCGCCACGATACCGGCGGAAGCGAGCGCGGCGCTCGCTGTCGGCGGACCGGCGCCGGCGGGATTTTCCGAAGAGGAGCGTGCGACCTACGACGCCGTCGCCACGCTCGTCAAACAGGGGAATCTGGCGTACAGCGCGATGATGGCCGCGCGGCCGCAGATGATCGGTTACGGCGCGACGGATTCACCGGCCTTCCTCGCCGCGCTCCTGCTCGTGCATCCAGGCTTTGCCCGGTGGACATACGGCGCCGACCCCCAACAGTCGCCGACGAAGGATGAAGTGCTGGACGACATCACGCTGTACTGGCTGACGAATAGCGCCGCTTCGGCAGCAAGGCTCTATTGGGAGAACATGGGGCGAAGCCCGCTTTCTTCGGCCGCACAGAAGACCACCGAGATTTCGCTGCCGGTGGCCGTCACGGTGTTTCCAGAGGATGTCTACTGCCCGCCAGAAACATGGGCCCGGCGCGCCTATAGCAACCTGATCTACTTCCACCAGGCCGACAAGGGCGGCCACTTCGCGGCCTGGGAACAGCCGCAGCTTTTTACCGAGGAACTTCGCACGGCGTTCCGGTCGCTGCGCTAGTCGAACACCGCCACTTACAAACCATCGCCCAACACTTTGAGGTACTCGGGACTCTCGGATATCGAGTTGTGCCCCGTACCCGGTATGACCTTCAGCGACGCCACCCCCTTGGCGAAATGCGTGAAGAGCCGCTCTGTGCTGGAACGCGGTATCACTTCGTCGTGCTCAGCCGCGATCAACAGCGTGGGCACTGTGATATGGGCGGCGTACTTCCATGATTCAAAGGTGTCCTTGAGCAACCACTTCACCGGGAAGATGGGGAACTGCCGGGCGGCGAGTTCTTCAACACTGTTGTAGGGCGTGATCAGCACCAGACGCGCCGCCGGGCGTTGGCTGGCGAGGCGCACGGCAACGCCCGAGCCCAGGCTGCGACCGACCACCGTAATGTGTGGATGGGTGGCGTAGACCAGGTCAAACAAGGTCATGGCGTCGCGCGAAATCATCTCCTCGGAGGGCGATCCAGAGCTGCCACCGTAGCCTCTGTAGTGCAGCAAGTAGACGGCGTGATCGGCAAAGGCTTCGGAAAACGAAGGCAGGCTCCGGGAGACGTCCTCGGCATTCCCACCGAAATAGATCAACGCTTTGGGCCCCTCGTGCGGCCTGACGGATACCAGCACCTGAGCGTCGTCGACGGACAACGTGAGCAACGTGGCCGAGGTGTCGACAGCGCGCGGTTGCGGGAAGTAGATGAGGGCGCGCTGGAACACGAACAGCGCAGCGCAGAGCGCCAGATACACGACGGCGATGATGACGACGATTGACACCAGGATTCGTGGCATTCGGCTAACTTTAGTGGGCGGCATTGACGGCTCTGGCCTGAAGACGGCTATCGCTTGATCGCTGTCAGAGTGTAGTAGACCGAGAGCGCGACGCACCGGGAGGGCACCCATGCCCATCGCTGTTAAATGGCTCAACGTCCCGCCCTGCGAAAAAGCGGCGCTGAGGCTGTTAAGCCGTAACGCGATCTGTAGCAGCTGGCGAAGCCTGCGTCCGGCTGCGAAGCAGTCGTGAAATCAGACGATGCGGTGTTTCAGGAAGACCGCAAACTCAGGTTTTACGACTGCTTCGCAGCCGAACGCAGCCTCGCGGGCTCGGCAGCTGCTACAGATCGCGGTGCTTGTTGAGGGGCGAATGGTCGCCGGTAGCTATGCTGATGTGGCCAGCCTCGTGCGTCCGGCGCGAGACGTGCGGTGGACCGTGGCTGACAGCAAAAATGTGGAAGGGCAATTCCATGAGCCACACTGATGGCTACACGCGTCGAAAAATACTCACGCTGGCTGCCGGTGCTTCGGCGGTTTTCACCTTCGATCCGGCTTTTGCAGCATCCACGCCGTCGAGCGAAACAGGAGGCAAGAACATGCTGACCCGGGCCATTCCATCCAGCGCCGAACTACTACCGATCGTTGGGCTGGGCACGTATCGCGGCTTTGATGTCGAGCCTTCAAGCCCCGCCTACAAGCAGCTGCCTACTGTGTTGCGCGCGTTGTTCGAGAAGGGTGGGAAGGTGATCGACAGTTCGCCGATGTACGGTCGCGCCGAACAGACGACCGGTGAATTGCTGTCGATTCATGAACCGCGCTCGCCGGCGTTTCTGGCCACCAAGGTGTGGACCCGTGGCCGCGAAGAAGGCATCGCGCAGATGGAACAGTCCTTCAAACTGCTGCAGACCGACCGGATCGACCTGATGCAGATTCACAACCTGCTGGACTGGAAAACCCATCTGCCGACCTTGCGCAAATGGAAGGAAGAAGGGCGCATTCGATACATCGGCATCACCCATTACACCGCGTCGGCGTATGACGAGGTGGAAGCGGTACTCAAGGCCGAGCCATTGGACTTCTTGCAGATCAACTATGCCCTGGACGATCGCGGCGTCGAGAAACGCATCCTGCCACTGTGTCGCGAACGCGGCGTGGCGGTGATCTGCAATCGGCCCTTCGGCGGCGGTGATTTGCTCGCGCGCTTGAAGGGCAAACCGCTACCGGGATGGGCCGCGCAAGTGGGGGTCAACAGCTGGGCGCAGCTGGCGCTCAAGTTCCTGCTGACGCATTCGGCGGTGACCTGCGTCATCCCTGGTACCGGCAACCCGCGTTACATGGCGGAAAATGCCGGTGCCGGTTTCGGTCCGATGCTGACGGGAGCGCAGCGCGAGCAGTTGATCGATATTGTCGGTTAGGCGCGCTAGCGAAACCGCTCCGGGATGGCTTCGGCAAACGGATACATCGAGAAGTAGGGTCTGGCTTCGTCGATGACCCGCTGGACGGACGGTCTGTTCATCAGCCTGTCGAAATAGGCTTTCAAGTGACCGTAGTTGTCGGGAAACGGCTCAAGCGTACTGGCATAAAACAGGGCCGGGGCGGCGGCGCAATCGGCCAGGCTGAAATTTGCACTGGCGAGCCAGATTCTGGAGGCCATCTGGTGGTCGAGCATGCCGTACGCCGTCTGCAGTGTGGAACGTTCTCGGGGCAAATCGCCGTGAGCGCCGCGCAGGCGATCCAACACAATCTGTTGCAGCGGCGTCTGTAGATAGTGGTCGCACACACGGTCCCACAGACGGACCTCCAGCGCGGCGTCCCAATCGTTGGGAACGAGCGGATGTTCACCTGGATAAAATTGGTCCAGATATTCGATGATGATCGTGGTCTCCGCCACGTTGCGCTGGCGAGCGTGGTCGCAGATGACCGGGAATTTGCCGAGCGGCCACAGCGCTTGCAGCTCTGCTCTGTCTACATCGTTGGCGAGATCGATGATCCGTTTTTCGAATTCGACAGCGTTTTCGTAGAGCGCGATGAGCACTTTATGGCAGAAGGACGACAGCGGATGGTAGTAAAGAGTCAGCGACATCTCTCAGCTCCTCGAAAGGCAAGTGACCCCCATCATCATAGTCGCCGTCCAGGACGGTTAAGCGCGCGGTGCTAGACTTTCAGGGTGGGATGGACGACCGATCAACCTGATCCGGCGGTGCGAAGGTGAGAACGCTGGAGGTATGACATGACGACTCAACTGCTGGCTAAAGAACACATCAACGTGGTGGTCCGCAATTATGTAGAAGGCATGGTGTTCGCCGATGAAGCCTTGCTGCGACAGGCCTTTCATCCTTCTTGCCGCATCATTGGCCATTACGAAGAAAAGCTTGAATGGGCATCCCTGGAGGAATTTATCAGCGCGATCAAGGCCGAGGGGCCGGCAGCCAAAGAGGTCAAACCGTTTTGGGAAGTGCTCAGCATCGATGTCACGGGTGATGCCGCCGCGGTCAAAGTCACTGATGATTATCTCGGCATGCGATTTACCGATTATCTGTCGCTACTGAACATCAATTACCGCTGGATGATTGTGAACAAGCTGTATTACTTGAACGAATAGCGCGTGAGCCCGGGAGCCAAAAGCTCCCGGGAATCGTTATGCAATCAGTGCCGATCCAGCCACACCGTCTGGGCATTGCAGAATTCACGCACACCGAAATGCGAGAGTTCACGGCCAAACCCGCTTTTCTTCACGCCGCCAAAGGTGACGCGTGGGTCGGAGGCGCAATAGCCATTGATAAACACGCCACCGGTTTCCAGTTCACCGGCCATCTGTTCGGCAAGCTCGACGTTGCGTGTGTAAATGGTTGAGGCCAGGCCGAACTCACTGTCATTCGCCAGTGCCAGTGCATGGGCAGCATCGCGCGCCGTGATGATCGAGGCCACCGGGCCAAACAGTTCCTGTTTGAACGAGGTCATCTGGTCGGTGACATCACCGAAGACCGTGGGCTCGTAAAAATTGCCGGCGCCTTCAGCCTTCTTGCCGCCCATCAACAACGTCGCGCCTTCTTCCAGGGTGTCGCGCACCTGTTGATCCAGTTCATCACGCAGATCAAAGCGGGCCATGGGGCCGATGTAGGTGTTGGCGGCCAGTGGATCGCCGACCACCAGATTTTGCGTGGCTTCGACGAACTTGCGCGTGAATTCCTCGACGATGCCTTGCTCGACGATCAAGCGTTTGGCGGCCGCGCAGACTTGCCCGGTGTTTTGGTAACGGCCAATCACGGCGGCTTTGACCGCTTCGTCGAGGTCGGCATCGTTGAGCACGATGAACGGATCGGAGCCGCCCAGTTCCAGTACACACTTCTTCAGCGCCGCGCCGGCTTGAGCGCCGATGGCGATGCCGGCTCGCACGCTGCCAGTGAGGGTCACCGCCGCGATGCGGGGATCGGCGATCGCGGTGGAGACGCCGTCGGGCGTGACGTTGATGACCTCGAACACGCCTTCAGGGAAGTCGGCTTGCTTGAAGGCTTCCCGCAACAGATAGGCGCTGCCCATCACGTTCGGAGCATGTTTGAGTATGTAGGTGTTGCCGGCGATCAATGCTGGAACGGCGCCGCGCAGGACCTGCCAGATCGGGAAGTTCCACGGCATCACCGCGAGAATCGGGCCGAGCGGGCGATACTCAATGCGCGCTTTTCCACCTTCAACCAGCGTCGGCTCAGCGCTCAGCATCGCCGGGCCGTGTTCGGCGTACCATTCGCAGAGCTGCGCGCACTTTTCGATTTCGCCGCGCGCCTGAGTGATTGGCTTGCCCATTTCCAGGGTGATCATGTTCGCCATCGCGGCGGCGTTGTTGCGCAATGCCTGAGCCAGGGCGATCAACAACTGCGAACGTTGATCAACCGGTTTGCTGCGCCAGGCGCGAAACCCGGCAGCAGCGCGGGACAGGGCGTCGTCCAGTGCCGATGCGGATTCGAAAGGGTAGTGGCCGATCTGCTCGCCGTTGGCGGGGTTGATCGAAATGGCATGAGTGAGGCTGGAAACTTGAGTCATGGCACCGTCCTGCGAGGTGGGGATGCGCTCAGGTTACGGTGGCGTTCGTTTTCTGGAAACTGAATAATACTGAGTATATCGTTCACGTTTGGAGAATGCCTTGGATCTGGTTCAGCTGGAAATTTTCAAAGCCGTCGCCGAACATGGCAGCATCAGCGCGGCGGCTCAACACATCCACCGGGTGCCGTCGAACCTGACGACGCGGATCAAACAGCTGGAGCTGGATCTGGGCGTGGACCTGTTTATCCGCGAGAAGAGCCGCTTGCGCTTGTCGCCGGCCGGCTGGAGTTTCCTTGACTATGCCCGGCGCATTCTCGACCTGGTCCAGGAGGCTCGCGCGACGGTGGCGGGCGAAGAACCGCAGGGATCGTTTCCCCTGGGGTCGCTGGAGAGCACCGCTGCAGTGCGCATCCCTGAGCTGCTGGCGGCGTATAACCAGAAGCACGCCAAGGTCGAACTGGATCTGTCCACCGGACCTTCGGGGACCATGATCGACGGGGTGTTGTCTGGCCGACTGGCGGCAGCGTTTGTCGATGGACCGGTGCTGCACCCGGCACTGGAAGGCGTGCCGGCGTTTGAGGAAGAAATGGTGGTGATCGCACCGCTCAACCATTCCCCCATCCATCGTGCGCGGGATGTTAATGGCGAAAACATCTATGCCTTCCGCTCCAATTGTTCCTACCGCCATCACTTCGAAAGCTGGTTCGCCAAGGACGCGGCGGTGCCCGGCAAGATTTTCGAAATGGAGTCCTATCACGGCATGCTGGCGTGCGTCAGCGCCGGTGCAGGCCTGGCGCTGATGCCCCGCAGCATGCTCAACAGCATGCCCGGATGCACCACGGTGAGCGTCTGGCCGTTATCGGAATCGTTCCGCTACTTGCGCACCTGGCTGGTGTGGCGCCGGGGCACGGTGTCGCAAAGTCTGACCATGTTTGTGCGCTTGCTGGAGGAGCGCGGGGTGGTGCGGGATGAGGCGGTGCGCTAGTTCGTGCGCTTGAGAATGTCCAGATCGGCGTGCCGGCTTATTCCCCGGCTTTTGTCGACTTGATCAGATTGTTGCGCAGCTTCACGACCGCTTTTTGCAGGATCGAGAACTCGTCGAGCGTCAGGCCCGTCGCGTCGGCGAGGCCCATTTCCGGTTGGCTTTCGCGCAGCTGTCGGCCGTTCTTCGTCAGGCTGATCCGCACTTGGCGCTCGTCCTCGGGATCGCGCTGCCTTTGCAAAAAGCCCATCGCTTCCAGTTTCTTCAGGATTGGGGTCAGCGTGTTCGATTCCAGAAACAGCTTCTCGCCCAGGCTGCCGACGGTCTGATTGTCTTCCTCCCACAGCGCGACGATGGTGATGTATTGCGTATAGGTCAGCCCAAGCTGCTCGAGTATCGGCTTGTAAGCCTTGCCGAAGGCCAGGTTGGTGGAATAGACCGCAAAACACAGGAATTCGGAGAGCTTCAGGTTGTCGGGGACGGCGTTGTCGGTGGGTTTCATGTACATCCTCGTTGGCCAAAGACGGATGGCTCGCAAAAAGCGAAATATACCTCGTATGCGATTGTGTCGGAACGACTCTAACTGACGGTGGCGACCGGTTCGACGGCGAAAGTCGAACCGGTCGTACGGTGCATCACGCTGTCAGGGCGTTGATGACCACGTCGATATTGCCGCGCGTCGCCTTCGAGTACGGGCAGATTTGGTCTGCGGCGTGCGCCAGCTCCGTCGCGACGTCTTGCGTCAAGCCTGGCACGCGAAGAGTCAGCCGGGCCTGGAGGAAGTAGGCCGGACCGGTCTGGCCCAGATCGACCTCAATATCAACGGCCAGATTGGGCGGCAGCGTCACCTTCATATTTTTCGCCGCCAGTTCGACGGCAGCGGTGTAGCAGGCCGACCATGCGCCGGCGAAAAACTGCTCTGCCGTTGGGTGCGGCACAATGGCTGCGAACTCGTGTGCCAGTCTAGGGTTTCCAGGCGACGAGAGCTCGATGGCGAGGCCGCGGGAAGAGTTGTCACCGTCGCTGAACGTCGTGTGGGTTTTGCCTGTGGCCAGGACTTTTTCGATCTTGTTCATGGATGAGTCCTCATCATTTTGTTGGGGTTGTGATTCGTATGCGCTTAAAGCGCATGCGATATATATGGTGTATCGACAATGCCGATCGACAGCAACGCCGCGCGGTGCGTCAAGCCGTGAGGACGTTCAGGGCCACGTCAATGTTACCCCGCGTCGCTTTCGAGTACGGGCAGATTTGATCGGCGGTGTGCGCCAGTGTGGTCGCAACATCGTTCGACAAACCCGGTACGCGCAGGGTCAATCGAGCCTGAAGGAAGTAGGCCGGACCGGTCTGACCCAGATCGACTTCGATGTCGACGGACAGATCCGACGGCAGCACCACGTTCATTTCTCCGGCCACCAAGCCGACGGCGGCGGTGTAGCAGGCCGACCATGCGCCGGCGAACAGTTGCTCGGCCGTCGGGTGCGGCTGGGTGGCGGCGAACACGTGGGCTGGCTTGGCGTTGCCAGGCGTCGACAGGGTGATGTCGAGGCTGCCGTCATGGCCGCGCGAGGTGTTGCTGACGGTGGTGTGGGTTTTGCCGGTGGCCAGTACTTTTTCGATCTTGCTCATGATGATTTCCTGAGTTGTTACTGTTTTCGTATGCGCTTATATCGTATGCGACATATTTAATGGATTAAAACGATCTTCACGCCGTCAGGACGTTCACCGCCACGTCGATGTTGCCCAGCGTCGCTTTCGAGTACGGGCAGAGTTCGTGTGCGGCGTGCGCCAGTGCCGTTGCGACGTCGTGTGCCACGCCCGGCAAGCGGACAAAGAATCGAGCCTGAAGGAAGTAAGCCTGACCGGTCTGGCCCAGATCGACCTCGATGTCGACGGACACATCGGCCGGCAGCATCACTTTTTTCGCCTTGGCTATGTGTTCGATGGCGGAGATGTAGCAGGCCGACCATGCGCCGGCGAACAGTTGCTCGGCCGTCGGGTGCGGTTGGGTAGCTGCGAACACGTGGGCCGGTTTCGCGTTACCTGGCGACGACAGCTCGATGTCGAGGTTGCCGTGGGCACGGGTCGCGTCGCTGAACGTGGTGTGGGTTTTGCCGGTGACCAGTACTTTTTCGATCTTGCTCATGGAATGAATCCTCAACGTTTCAATAGGTGGTGCTTGTCTGTCGTATACGTTTGTATCGTATGCGATAGAAATAATACTCGCGCAGAGCTCAATCGGTGTCAAGGGGTGGTGTGGCGTCCAGCCGACGAATGGCCGGGCTGCCGGGATATGCCGAATTCGTCGTCGACCGGGTCTAAAGCGATCAAGCCGTGGCGTCGGGAATGGGCCAGTCTGGGCGGTCTGTCCAAGGAGTTGATGATGAAACGACTGTCCCTGGCCGAAGCTCGCGAGCTGGCCGAATCGATCTTGCTGCACAACGGTTTCAACCTTGCCCACGCTCAGGCGGTGGCCGCCACGGTGATTGCCGGGGAGCGCGATGGCTGCGCCTCCCACGGTTTGTATCGGGTATTGGGGTGCGTAAATTCGCTTAGGGCCGGAAAGGTAATGGCCGATGCCGAGCCACGGGTGATCGACCAGGCCCCTTCGATCGTGCGGGTCGATGCGGCGGGTGGTTTTTCCCAGTTGGCGTTTCAGGCGGGTCTGCCATTGCTGGAGGAGAAAACCCGGGCAAACGGGATTGCGGCGCTGGCGATCAATCGCTGTGTGCATTTTTCCGCCCTGTGGGTCGAGATCGAGCAACTGACCGCTGCCGGCCTGGTGGCGCTGGCGTGTAATCCCAGCCATGCCTGGGTCGCGCCGGCGGGAGGCAGTCAACCGGTGTTTGGTACCAATCCCATTGCGTTTGGCTGGCCGCGTTCGGGCAAGGATCCGTTTGTGTTCGACTTCGCCACCAGTGCGATTGCCCGTGGCGAGATCGAGTTGCATCGACGCGCCGGCAAAGCGATTCCCGAAGGCTGGGGCGTCGATGCAGACGGGCAGCCGAGTACCGATGCGAACGTGGTGCTCGATGCCGGCGCGATGCTGACGTTCGGCGGGCACAAGGGCTCGGCGCTGGCCGCCATGGTGGAGTTGATCGCCGGGCCGTTGATTGGTGACCTGACCAGTGCGGAATCGCTGGCGTACGACGCGGGCAGCAAGTCATCGCCGTACCACGGCGAGCTGATCATCGCCCTCGATCCGCGGCGCTTTCTCGGCGAGGCCACCGAGCAGCACCTGGCCCGTGCCGAAGTGATGTTCCAGAGCATACAAGGGCAGGGCGCACGCTTGCCGTCGCAACGGCGTTACGAGGCGCGAGCACGCAGTTTGGTGGAGGGCGTGCAGATTCCCGAAGCCTTGTACAACGACTTGAAGGCACTGCTGGATTGATGAGAAACGGGCGCCAGTGGCGCCCGTTTGGTTTTACAGCGGTTCGCGGTGGCTGTTGCCGTCGACCAGACGGGCGATGCCCAGCGGATTGGCGTTTTTCAGCGCCTCGGGCAGGAGCGCATCCGGGCAGTTCTGGTAGCACACCGGGCGCAGGAAACGCTCGATGGCCAGGCTGCCGACCGAGGTGCCACGGGCATCGGAGGTGGCCGGGTAGGGCCCGCCATGCACCATCGCATCGCAGACTTCGACGCCGGTCGGGTAGCCGTTGAACAGTACCCGTCCGACTTTCTGCTCGAGCAGCGGCAGCAGTTCGCTATGGGTTTGCAGGTCACCGGCTTCGGCAATCAGCGTGGCCGTAAGTTGACCGTGCAAACTCTGCAACGCCCGTTGCAGTTCGGCCTTGTCGGCTACTTCCACCAGCACCGTGGTCGGCCCGAAAACTTCTTCCTGCAACAGCGGGTCGCCGTTGAGCAGCAGGCTGACGTCGGCCTTGAACAGCTGCGGCTGGGCCTGCTTGCCCTGCTGTTCGCAGCCAGCCAAGTGGCTGATGTGCGGATGCGCGTGCAGCGCCTGCACGCCCTTGGCGTAGCTGGTTAACGTGCCGGCGTTGAGCATGGTTTGCCCCGGCTGGTCGGCCATGATCGCACTGAGTGATTCAACAAATGCGCTGAACTCGGGGGAGCGAATGCCGATTACCAATCCGGGGTTGGTGCAGAACTGCCCGCAGCCGAGTACCACTGACGCGGCGAGTTCGCGGGCGATTTTATCGCCGCGCAGTTGCAGGGCTTCGGGCAGTACCAGCACCGGATTGATGCTGCTCATTTCGGCGAACACAGGAATTGGCTGCGGCCGTGCGGCGGCCATGTCGCAGAGGGCGCGACCGCCTTTGAGCGAACCGGTGAAGCCCACCGCCTGGATCGCGGGATGCTTGACCAGTGCTTCGCCGACACCCGCGCCGTAGATCATGTTGAACACGCCTTTGGGCATGCTGGTTTGCTCGGCGGCGCGGATGATCGCATCGGCCACGAGTTCGGCAGTCGCCATATGCCCGCTGTGGGCCTTGAACACCACCGGGCAACCGGCGGCCAGGGCGGCAGCGGTGTCGCCACCGGCAGTGGAGAACGCCAGCGGGAAATTGCTCGCGCCAAACACCGCGACCGGGCCGATGCCGATCCGGTACTGACGCAGATCCACCCGTGGAAGTGGCTGACGCTCAGGCAAGGCGCGGTCGATGCGCGCGCCGTAGTAGTCGCCACGGCGCAGGACCTGAGCGAACAGGCGCATCTGACCGCTGGTGCGGCCGCGTTCACCCTGAATACGCCCGAATGGCAGCGCCGTTTCGCGGGTTACCAGGGCAATGAACTCATCGTCCAGCGCATCCAGTTGCGCGGCGATGGCCTCGAGAAACTCCGCGCGCCGGTTCGCCGGCAAGTTGCGGAAGGCTGGGTAGGCGGCAGCCGCTGCCTGGGCGGCGGCGTCGACTTCCTCAACGGTGGCTTGCATGAACGAGTAGGGCAGCGCTTCACCAGTGCTGGCGTCATGGCTTTGCACGGTGATGTTGCCGGCGGCACTGCGCGCACCGCCGATGTAGTTGTGGCCGATGATGTGGGGCATGAAAAACTCCTGTCGAAAGAGGGCAAAGGGAAAGGCGCGTCGGACAAAAAACTGTGGCGAGGGGGCTTGCCCCCGTTCGACCGCGCAGCGGTCGCAAATTCAACGAATGCGGAGTGCCTGACGCAACCGATTGCTGGTTTTGGGGCCGCTTCGCGACCCAACGGGGGCAAGCCCCCTCGCCACATTTGATCGCCAGGCTCAGGCCAACGAATCGCCCCGGCGCGGGATGGCGGATTCGGCGGTATCCAGAGCAGCAATCCGTGCAGCAGATTCGCTATCCACCAGGTGCAGCGACTTGCCACGGGTTTCCCGAGTCAAACCGACGGCGACAATAGAGATCAGCGCAGCGCCGACCAGGTACCAGGCGATCGGTGTCGAGCTGTGGTACTTGTTGAGCAGGGTGAGGGCAATCAACGGCGCCAACGAGCCGGCGAAGATCGGTGCCACTTGGTAGCACAAGGACAACGCGGTGTAGCGCACGTGGGTCGGGAACATTTCGGCCATCAGCGCCGAGTAGGGCGCGTAGGTCATCGACTCGATCGCCAGGCCCAGGGTGATAGCCCCGATGATCAGCCAGTTGTTGCCGGTGTCCATCATCGGGAAGCCGATGAAGCCCCAGAACGCGGTGAGGATCGCACCCGTCAGGTATACCGGTTTGCGCCCGACCAGGTCGGACAGATAACCCATCAGCGGGATCATGAAGAAGTGCAGCAGGTGCGCGCCGAACATCAGAAACAGAATCTCTGAGGTGTCCTTGTGCACCACCAGTTTCAGATAGGTAATCGAGAAGGTCACGACGGTGTAGTAGAGAATGTTCTCGGCAAACCGCGCGCCGATACCGACCAGCACTGCACGCCAGTGATGACGCAGCACTTCGACCACACCCAGCTGTTGTTGCTTGTTTTGCGCCTGACGGGCCTGGGCTTCCTTGAAGATCGGCGCGTCATCGACGCTGGTGCGAATCCAGTAGCCGATCAGCACCACCACCGCCGAGAACCAGAACGCCACACGCCAGCCCCACGCTAGGAATTGCTCCTCCGACAGGTTCGACGACAACAGCAGCAACGCGACGGTCGCCACCAGGTTACCGGCCGGTACACCGGCTTGCGGCCAACTGGCCCAGAAGCCTCGGCGATTGTCCGGGCAGTGTTCGGACACCAACAGAATCGCACCGCCCCATTCACCGCCGAAGGCGAAACCCTGGATCAGCCGCAGCAACACCAGTAACACGGGCGCGGCGTAGCCGATCTGGTCGAAACCGGGCAGGCAGCCCATCAGGAACGTGGTGATACCGACCACCACCAGGCTCAGTTGCAGCAGGCGTTTGCGGCCGAACTTGTCACCGTAGTGACCGAACACCAAACCACCCAATGGACGGGCGAGGAAGCCGACGGCATACAGGGCGAAGGCAGCGAGGATGCCATCGATCGGGCTGTCGGTCTGGCGAAAAAACAGCTGGCCGAAGACCAGTGCCGAGGCGGTGCCGTAGAGGAAGAATTCATACCATTCGGCGACGGTGCCGGCCATGGCGGCGGCTACGACACGTTTGAGTCCCGAAGGTGTGGTTGCGCGGGCGGTGTTGTGAGGATTGGGCATGCTGACGTTTCCTGTAGAGGCGCAAAAAACAGGCAGCCGGGCTGGGTCCGCAAGGGACCCGCCCGGCAATCACTCAGAGACCGACGTCCGGCAGTTCCGGACGGTTGGCCAGGGCCTTGGCCATGATCTGCTCGACGAAAACCCGATCGGCTTCCGGCAGTGCCAGGCGTGGTGGACGGGTCAGGGCGCTGCCGCGACCGGCAATGGCTTCGCACAACTTGATGCACTGCACCAGGTCGGCACGGGCGTCGAGGTGCAGGATCGGCATCAGCCATTCGTAGATCGGCATGGCTTCGGCGAAGCGACCGGCCTTGGCCAGGCGGAAGATGGTTTCGCCTTCTTTCGGGAACACGTTGGACATGCCCGAGACCCAGCCTTCGGCACCCACCGCGATGCTTTCCAGTACCACGTCATCGAGGCCGGCGAACAGCACAAAACGGTCACCCACTTCGTTGCGAATGTCGATGAAGCGGCGGGTGTCGCCAGAGGAATCCTTGAAGCACACCACGTTGTCGCAGTCGGCCAGGGCAATCAGGATGTCCGGGGTGACGTCGTTTTTGTAGATCGGCGGGTTGTTGTAAACCATCAGTGGTACGTCGGCGTTTTTTGCCACGTAACGGTAGTGCTCGGCGGTCTCGAATGGCTTGGAACCGTAGACCAGCGCGGGCATCAGCATGACCCCGTCGACACCCACCCGGCGCACGGCATTGGCGACCTTGGCCGCTTGAACGCTGGTGAATTCGGCCACACCGCAAATGACCGGCACGCGGCCGCGGGAAGCGTCGACCGCGACTTCAGTCACGGCGATTTTTTCTTCGGCGGTCAGCGAGGTGTTTTCCCCCACCGAACCACACACCACCAGGCCCGACACGCCGTCACGGATCACGTTGGAAATCACCTGATGGGTTTTTTCCAGGTTGATGGTGAAGTCGTCGTTGAATTGAGTGGTCACCGCGGGGAAGACGCCACTCCAGTTAATGCGCTTGCTCATTGTTGCCTCCGGTTCATTTATTGTATTTCGTATACGATATTGCATGTGAAAAGACTCGGCCAGTGCTTTTTTCAGTTACGAAGGGTTTTTTACTAGCCGTTTGTCAGAGTTTTTGGGTGAGGGTTTGTAAGGCTGTGTTCAGGCCCCAGGCCAGGTGTCAGACAGTCGATAGCCTTGTGGCCACGGATCGCTTGGATCAAGCAGCAACTGGTGGGTGCCGGTGATCCAGGCCCGGCCGGAAATGCACGGGTAAATCGCGGGGCGTCCAGCCACTTCCGTCAACGAATCGATGCGGCAGTGGAACTCGGAACCGATGATCGAACGGCCGATAAATCGCTCGCCCACCTGCATCAATCCCTTGGCCTGCAGCACCGCCATGCGCGCCGAGCAGCCGGTACCGGTCGGCGAACGATCGATCTTGCCGGGTTGAATCACCACCGCGTTGGCGCCGGTGGCGATGCCATTTTCATAGACGAGGGGAGCCGCGATCTGACAGAAGGAAATGTGCGACCACTCGGGGTTCAGCGGATGAACGAAGCCCAGTTGTTCATTGGCTGCGCGGGTGATTTTCAGCCCGACCTCGACCAGCTCCGCCGCTTCATCAGGACGAATGGAAAAGCCCAGGCGCTTGGCGTCGGCGATCACAAAACTGTCGCCGCCGTACGCGGTGTCGACCTGCAATGAGCCGACGCCTTCGACTTCGATCCAGGCGTCGAGGCGGTCAGCGAAGGAGGGCACGTTCTTGATTTCCACTCGTTCGACCTTGCCGTCACGGCAGTCGGCCACCGCTTCGATCAGTCCGCCCGGTGCTTCGAGCACCAGCCGGGTTTGCGGTTCGGTCATCGGCAGGATGCCGCTGTCGAGCAACACGGTGGCCACGCACAGCGAGTTGGAGCCGGACATCGGCGGAGTGTCGGCCGGTTCCATGATGATCCAGGCCATCTGCGCCCGAGGATCCTTGGCCGGCACCAGCAGGTTGACGTGGCGGAACACGCCACCGCGTGGCTCGTTGAGCACGAAATTGCGCAGGGTCTGATCCTTGGCAATCCAGCGCGACTGTTCCCACACGGTGGCCCCGGGCGGTGGCGCGACGCCGCCGACGATCACGTCGCCGACTTCGCCTTCGGCGTGACAGCTGACTACATGGATGACTTTCGATGAGCGCATGGTTTGCTCCTTGTTTTGTCTGTTAGGGCGCCTTCGCGAGCAAGCCCGCTCCCACATTTGACCGAGTTCTTCCAGAAGAAATGCGAACAGTGTGGGAGCGGGCTTGCTCGCGAAGGCGCCATTAGTTATTTCACTGACTTGAGGAACGCCGCAGTTTCCGCATGCACCGGATTACCAATCACCTGATCCGGCGAACCAATCTCGTGCACCAGCCCATTGCGAAAGAACGCCACGCGGTCGGACACATCGCGGGCAAAGCGAATCTCATGAGTCACCAGGACCATGGTCATGCCGTCTTCAGCGAGCATGCGCATGGTGTCCAGCACCTCGCCTACCAACTGCGGATCGAGGGCCGAAGTGGCTTCGTCGAACAGCATGTAATCCGGCGACATGGCCAAGGCGCGGGCGATCGCCATGCGCTGTTGCTGGCCGCCGGAGAGCTTGCCGGGAAAGGCCTTGAGCTTGTCGCCCAGACCGACGTGGGTCAGTTGCTTGACCGCCAGTTCCTCGGCTTCGGCCTTGCTCTTGCCCAGCACTTTGCGCGGCGCCAGCATCACGTTTTCCAGCACGGTCAGGTGCGGGAACGCGTTCCATTGCTGGAAGACGATGCCGATCTTCTGTCGCAGACGGTTGAGGTCAGTGGCGCTGTGATGGACCTCGACACCGTCGACGCGGATGTTGCCTTTCTGGATCGGCTCCAGGCCGTTGATGCACATCAGCAGGGTCGACTTGCCCGAGCCGGAGCCGCCGATGATTGACACCACCTCGCCCTTGTTCACCGTCAGGTTGACGCCCTTGACCACTTCGAGGTTGCCGAAGGATTTGTGTACGTTGTCGATCTCAATCATTTTCTTGCCACCTTCTTTCCAGACGAGCGCCGAGGCGAGCGACCACCAGGCTCATGACGTAGTAGATGAGGCCCGCGATGCACAGCACCAGCAGCGGTTCCTGAATGCGGGTCACGATGGTTTGCGAAGCGCGCAGCAGTTCGACGATGCCGATCCACATCACCAGCGCGGTGTCTTTCATCACACTGAGCACCAGGTTCAGCCAGCCGGGAAAAGCTACCCGCGTGGCCATCGGGAGGACGATCCAGCGCAGGTCCTGCAGGAAGCTCAGCCCCAGGGAACGACTGGCCCGGCGCACAGTGAATGGCACCGAAAGCACACCGCTGCGCACGATCTCGGTGAAGTACGCGGCGGCGTAGACCCCGAGCACAATGCAACCAACGCTGAAGGCGCTGATGTTCAAACCGACGATGCTTTTCAGCGAGTTGAACAACACAAACTGGATCAGCAACGGCACGCTGCGAAACACGTCCAGCACCCAGGCCAGTGGCAGGCTCGCACGCGGAAACAGCGCCCGCAGCAAGCCGAACAACAGCCCGGCGAAAGAGCCGAGGATGATCGACCAGAACGTGAGTTTCAGAGTGACCCAGGCGCCATCAAGCAAGAACAACAGGTCATTCCAGGAAAAACTGGTGGTCAACATGGTCTCCTCCTCAGTAGCGGAACAGTCGCCAGGCCATCAGCCGGGCGACGGCGACGATCGCCTTGGCAATCAGGTAATACAACGCCGCTGCGATGGCGAAGTATTCGAAGGTGCGGAACGTCTTGACGTTGTAGTCCTGGGTCACGCCGGTGAGGTCATTGTTCAGCCCGACGATCACCCCCAGCGACGTCATCAATACCGCCCAGACCATCTGGTTGCTCAACGGGTAGAACACAATCCGCAGCAGCTGCGGGACGATGATCATCCGGTAAGCCTGGAAGGCACTCATGCCCAGCGAACGCGCGGCGCGAACTTGCGTGCCCGGCACAGCCTTGAGGCCACCGCGAAAGTTTTCCGCCAGGTAGCCGGCGTTGTTGAAGGTGATCCCGGCCAGCAGTGCGAACCATGAGCTGACATGCAAATCCAGCGAGCCGAGGCCGAAGTAGAGGACGTAGATCTGGAACAGCGACGGGGTGTTGCGGGCGATCGACACCCAGCCGTTGCCGATGCCGCGCAACAATGGCTGTTTGGTTTCACGCATCACCGTCAGGGCCAGGGCGATCAGTACGCCGAAGATCATCGACAGCGCGGCGGTCTCGAAGGTGACCCAGGCGCCAGCGAGCATGTCCGGCAGGGCGCGCAAGGTTGCGCGCCATTGGAAGGTGTAATCAAACATGCGCGGGGCTCTCCAGAGAGGCGGCCGATTGCAGCCAGGCCGGCAAACGACCACTGGCCGTGGCGCTGCAGGCGGCGTCGACACATTCGGCGAGGTTGGCGAAGTGCACCTTGCGGCCCACTAGGCCGGGTGCGTAATGGGCGTACTTGCCTGAGTTGGTCATCAAGGTTTTGGCGGCCAGCGGGATCACCGGCTCGCCGAGCATGCACCAGCAGGTGTCGGTGACCAGGGTCGCGCCGAAGGCTTCGATCACCGCGATATGTCCAGCCTCGCGGGCCTGCTCCAGCACCGCACGACCGCAGGTGATGGCGAGCACAACCTCGGGGTGTTTGTGCCGACCCCGACACAACCGCGCCAGATGCGCGAATTCGCTGAGGGAGAAATGCGGGTTGCCCAGCGAGACCACATCCACTCGACTGTCGCGGGCACTGTTGAGCTCGCGCCAGCTGAGCAGCAAATCCTTCAGGCGGATTTTTTCCACCGGCACATGGGCATTCGCCTCCAGCACCTGCGTCGGGTCGAGTGCTTCCGGGGTCACCCCGGCGATATGGAACAGCGGCGCGGCGGAGGTGGTGGCGAAAGCCGCACCGAAAGCCTTCAGGTCATCCAGGCTCGGCTTGCTGTGTTCCAGCCCCAGCACCAGCGGAATCCGGCTGCCGGCCAGGGCACCGATGTGGTAGCCGAGCAAAGGGTAGAAGGCATCGTCCAACTCTTGCAAAACCGGCAATTCGATTTGCAGTCTCGCTTTACGTTGCGCGTCCAGATGGCAGCCGATCAGGGGCGCGCGGCCGGTCAGGGCGATGCAGATATCCAGGTAGTCCGGGTATTTCAGGGTGCGTGCGCCGAGCACGCTGTTGGCATACACCACGGCGTTGGATTCGGCCCAGACGATTTGCTCGCCGGCCTTCGGCGCGCTGTCGAGCAGGTAGGGCGCGCAGGTGAAACTCAGCTGTGCACCCATCGCCATGTATGCATCGCCGAGGGCGCTGGCCGGTACGCCGAGTGCCGGATCAATGCCCAACTCGCGCCAACGGCGCTGGTCCACAGAAATGGAATTGAGGGTGGTCGGCACCCGTACTTTTGCTCCCCACTGCACCAGTTGTTCAGCGAAGCGCAGGCTCGCAGGCCCGGTATAAATGCAGCCGTCGATGTGCGCCTGGGTGACATCCACCAGGTGTCGCGCACCTTGCAGTTCAGCCATGCGCAGGACGATCTGCATCGCCACTTGGGCGGCTTTGCCATGCTCGCCGTCGAGTAGCGCCTGATCGTGTTCGGTGAGTTCGATAGCGGTACTTTTTTCTGCTGTCTGCAACGGACTGGCGAGTGCCTGCCAGGCATCGCCCGGCAGGTGTTCGAACAGGTTCACCGTTGATGCTTCGACCCGAGCAAAGGCCTTGCCGCGCAAGGCGGCGAAGGCCTCCCGGCCGATGCAGAGCACCGGCAGGGAACGCTCGAAAATGGTCTGTGCCACAAGCACGCCCAGGGTCAGGATCTCATCGGGTTCGGCCAGCACCAGTGCGGCCGGCGCATGACCGTTGCTGATCAGTTCCATCAGCACACTGCTGCCGGTGCACGAACCGCGGCCGCTGGGAATCGCCAGTACCCGGCCGGCCAGATGTTCGCCGCTCAGCGGGTGGTGACGGTCGATGACCTCGCCGCTGTACGGGTCGACCCCGCCCCAGAAACTCAGCCCGACATCGGCGAACAACAGGGCGCCTTGTGCGGCGCCGGCGACCAGGCTGCGACCGGTCAGAGAGGTTGGCCTAGGCATGCCGGACACCTCAGTAATAGACCTTGGGCACGGTCAGGTCGGTGGGTGAAATCTCGGTGCCGACCCATTTGGTGAACAGCTCGTTGTAGCGGCCGCTACGCACCTGCTGATTGACGAACAGGTTGAGGTAGTTGAGCAGGCCATACTCGTTGCGCTTGGCGCCCAGGGACACGTAGTCGATGGTGTACGGCGCGTTACCGGCGATTTTCAGGTTCTTGTATTTGCCCGACTTGATCGTGGCGGCGGCCACGGTGTTGGTGACTACGGTGGCGTCGATGTGGCCCTGAGCAACCGCCAGCAACGTGTCGTTCTGCGACTGATAGGCGCGGAAGGTGCCGGTGCCCCAGTTTTTCACATCTTTTTCCAGGGCGATGGCTTCATAGGTGCCGCTGGTGTTACCCAGCGCTTTGCCTTTGATATCGGCGAAGCTGTTGATGCCGGTGTTGTCGCGGGTCAGCACCACCATCTGGAAGGCGAAGTACGGCACGGTGAGGCCGACAGTCTTGGCCCGTTCGAGGGTGTCGGACGTGGACGCGACGATCACGTCTGCGCGCCCGGAGACCAGCGCCGGAATTCGATCGGGGAAGGGCGTTTCAACCACTTCGGCGTCGACCCCGAGGATCTTCGCCAGGTCGCGGCAGTAGTCCACGTCGAAACCGGCCGGGTTGTTACCTTCATCGCGGAAACCCATGGGTGGGAAGTCCAGCGTCACGGCGCAGCGCAGCTTGCCCGAACCGATAATGTCGTCGAGCTTGTCGGCCTGGGCGGTGGCGATGAAGGAAGTACTGAGAACAGCGCTGAGGGCTACGGCAAATGCGGGGTTTTTCATAGAGGCCTCGTTGTCGGAAAGTGCTGTTGGATATCGTATTGTGAATTTCGTATACGATATGTGATTAGCAATGACCATGCCTGTTTCCGAACAGAGGCGAGAATTAATCGCCAAGCCTTGAGCTAAAGGTCTTACAAGATTGTGGGAACAGGGTGTAGGAGAAGAACGCCTCGGCGGGCCGTATCAGGCGGTGTTACAGAAGGGAGCAGTGGGAACGCCGGGCGCCCCTTAAAGGAACACTCGCCCGGGTTCAGCGACGGCTTTCGCGATACTGACTCGGCGCCAGACTGGTCAAGGCGCGGAACTGCCGGCTGAACGCGCTGTGATCGGTGTAACCGCAGCGCAGGGCGATCTCGGTGATGGGCAGGTCGGTGTGCAGCAACAGTCGGGAGCCTTCTTCCAGGCGCGCCTTGTGAATCATCTGCCGTGGAGTGAGCTGGAACACCCGTTTGCAATGGCGCTCCAGTTGCGCCACGGAAAACCCGGCGATCGCGGTCAGTTCGGCAAGGCTGATCGGCCGGGCGAAATGGTTGCGGATATGCGCGTCCACCGCCGCGAGTTTCTGGAACGCCGGATGGCTGGACTGTGGCGTTTGCAGGTCGCGGGAGATGCCGGCCAGGCCGACGATCTGACCTTGCAGGTCGCGCAGCGCGAGTTTGTGGGTCAGGCACCAGACCGGTTGGTTACCGTAATACAGGTGCAGTTCGAGTTGGTCGGCCAGTTCGCGGCCGGTGGACAGCACGCGACGATCCTGCTCGGTGTACAGCGGGCCGAAGCGCTCGGGAAAGACCATGTCGGCGGTGCGCCCGAGCAGTTCGTCACTGTGTTTGAAGCCGCAGCGCCGGGCCAGGGTCTGGTTGACGAAGGCGTAGCGGGCATCGCTGTCCTTGATGAAAAACACCACGTCCGACAGGGTGTCGAGCAGCGCCGCGATCGGCTGCAGACTGCTCAGCAGAGTGGGCAGGTCGCAGGGTTTGAAGGTAGTGAGCGAGGCATACATGGCGCTGGGCGTCTGGAGGCAATGCCCGGGATCATAAAGACTCGGCGACGGACCCGAAAGCCCCGAGCCGGCATTCAGGCCGGCGGGGTGTCGTCCAGGCACAACAAGGTCTCGATCCGCGCCGGACTGAAGGGCGGGCGTGGCGCCGAAGGTTGCCAACCGAACAGGTGCTGCAAAGCGCCGCCACACACCCGGCCTTGGCAGGCGCCCATGCCGCAGCGACAGGCCAGTTTGACCTCGCGCCAGTCAGTGTGCCCGGCAAGCAACCCGTAAGACACGTCTTCGCAACGGCACACGAGGGTGTCGGGTTGCGCCAGCGACTTGAGTTGCGGGTCGAGGGTGAATGCTTTGTTGAGGGCCTTGGCGAAACCCTGCCAGCGCGCACGACGCGGCCACAATGCTCGGGCCGATTCAAGGTCACCGACGGCGGCGTGGCCAGCGATGGCGCCTTCGACCAACGCCAGTTCACTGCCACCGAAACCGGTGCATTCACCCGCCGCGTAGTGATCGGCGCGGCGAGTGGCCTGCCAGGCATCGACGGCGATCGCCTGGCCATCGAGTTCGCAGCCCAGAGCCTGGCCGAGCTGGGTATTGGGAATCAGACCGAAGCCGCAAGCCAGGCGATCACATGCCAGTTCGACGATTTTTCCTTGCTGTTGCAGGCGCACACCTTCCAGCCGTTCATTGCCCAGGGCCGCCAGTACATAGGTCCCGGTACGGTAATGGCGGTCGAACAAGGTGACCGACTGCATCAGTTTGTTGGGCCAGCGTGGCAGTTGCGCGGCGAAACCGGCGACGGCGGCCGCGCAGGCCTGCTCGGCGATGCGCAGCACCCGGGCGCCGTTGTGTTTCGCGGTGGCGGCGCTGGCCAGCAATAACGGTCCGCTGCCGGCAATCACAATGCGTTCGTCCTGCACCGGCAGCCCGCCCTTGATCAACGCCTGGAGGCCACCCGCGCCAGTCACGCCGGGCAGCGTCCAGCCGGGGAAGGGCAGCAGTAATTCGCGAGCACCGGTACACAGAATCAGTTTGTCGTAACCGATCAGCCATCCTCGATCGGCGTCTTCGACCAGCAGTTGTTTTGGCCCGGCGCAGGCGATGACCCGAGTGCCGGAGTGGTGGTGGATGTTGCTGCACGCCTCCAGTCGCTCGCGCATCTGACGCGCCGGGTTCGGCAGCTTGGCCTGAGGCCCGTCACGCCAGATTTGCCCGCCCGGCAGCGGGTTGTCATCGAGCAGGGCGATGCGCGCACCGCTTGGCGCTGCAGCGAGCGCGGCGGCCATGCCGGCGGGACCGGCACCGATGATCAGCAGGTCGGCGTATTCGCTCATGCTTGCGTCTCCACGTGCATACCGTCACGGCACAGCGTCTGGCAGGCCAGGCGTCGTCGACCGTCGATGGTCACCCGGCATTCCTGGCAAATGCCCATGCCGCACAGCGGTGCGCGGCGTTGGCCACTGACCGAGGTGCGCGTGCAGCCATCGCCGCTCAGCGCCAGTGCCGCGGCGACGCTGGTGCCCTCGGCAACCCGCAGGGCACGTCCGTCCAGCATCAATTCAGGCATAAACGGGCTCTCCCAGAAAACGTTGCGGCAGATACGGTTGCGCGGCCAGCGGCGGCGTTTCGTCGAACAGCTGCGCGACCAGCAGGTCGGCGGTGCCGGGGGCGGTCGTCACCCCGAGGCCCTCGTGACCGACCGCCAGCCATAAACCTTTGCGTTGTGGATGCTGACCCACCAGCGGCAAGCCGTCGGGGCTGGCAGCGCGAAAACCGGTCCAGGCGCGGATGCCGTTGAGCTGAGCCAGGCCCGGCATGTAGTCGGTGGCACGCCGGAGCATTTTCGCCAGCATCCAGCCCTCGACTTGCGGGTCGGTGGTGCCGAATTGCCGCGAGGCACCGATGAACAATTGTCCGGTCGGCCGGGGCTGAATATTGCACGCCGTCGATGGGCCAGTGGCGTTGTGGGCGCTGGTGACATAACCGAGTTCCACCAGGGTGTGGGTGACTTTGCCGGGATAGCGGTCGGTGATCAGCAAGTGGCCTTTTTTTGGTTCGATCGGCATCTCCGGGCAGAGCTCGTTGGCCTGGATGCCGTTGGCCAGAATCACTGCTTCGGCGCTCAGCCAGTGGCCGTCGTCGAGTCGCACGCGGTTGCCATCGACTTCACTGACCCGCGCCCGGCGTTGGCTGATGTTCGGTGTGTCGAGCATCCAATTAGCCGTCGCCGGCGCATAAAGAATGCCGTCGCCATTGATCAGCAGGCCGCCTTCCAGGCCCGCGCGCAATTCGGGTTCGCGCTGGTGCAAGGCACTGCTGGAGATCAACTCGCAAGCCACGCCTTGGGCCTGCAAATTCAGGTATTTGCTGTGGGCGACGGCCATTTCTTCGGCGTTGGCGGCCAGCCAGAGGGTGCCATTGCAACGGTAGGCGCAGCCGTCGGGCAGGGCCGGCGCGAGTTCGCGCCAGCGTTGCAGGGAGTATTGACTGAGGGCCAGTTCGGCCGGGTTGTCGTCGAGGACCAGCAAATGACCCATGCCCGCCGCCGTAGCGCCGGGCAGGCCGGCGTCCAGCACCAGCACGCGCAAGCCGCGCCCCGCCAGCGCCTGGGCACAAGCGGCGCCGATGATGCCGGCGCCGATCACGATCACATCGGCCACCAGGCCCTCGTTCACGGGCGAATGCCCCAGGCGAACGGGTCGTCCTGTTCGATGATCAGGCTGGCTTCGGCGCTGATAAAGGCGCGGCCGCGAATGGTCGGCACGATGCGTTCGCCCTGAAGTTCGTAGGAACCCTCGAATTCGCTGCCGATGACGCTGGCCTGACGCCAGATCTGTCCCGGCTGCAATTTGTCGTCGGCCGCCAGGCACGCCAGTTTGGCGCTGGTGCCGGTGCCGCAGGGCGAGCGGTCGTAGGCCTTGCCGGGGCAGAGGACGAAGTTGCGGCTGTCGGCCTGCTCGTCATCGGCGAACAGTTCGACATGGTCGATCAAGCCGCCGTCTTCGCCGCGAATCCCCTGAGCCTCCAGTGCTTGCTGCACGGCGAAGGTGTAGGCGGTCAGCACCTCAAGGTTATCGCCGGCAACGCGCAGGCCATGCTCGGCAATCAGGAAAAACCAGTTCCCACCCCAGGCAACATCGCCGGTTACTTGGCCGATCCCCGGCACCTGCAGCGACAGCGCTTTGCGGTAACGGTAGGCCGGCACGTTGCGCACGCTGACCGAATGGTCTTCGTGCAGTGTCGCCTGCACCGTGCCCACCGGGGTTTCGATGCTGTGCACCCCAGGGCCGATCTTGCCCAGATGCGCCAGCGAGGCCACCAGGCCGATGGTGCCGTGGCCGCACATGCCGAGGTAACCGCTGTTGTTGAAGAAAATCACGCCGGCGCAGGCGCTCGGGTCCACCGGCTCACAGAGCAGGGCGCCGACCAGCACGTCACTGCCTCGTGGTTCCAGCACGCAGGCAGCGCGCCAATGATCATGCTGTTCGGCCAGCCGCTGTCGACGTTCGGCCATGCTGCCGCTGCCCAGGTCAGGAAAACCGGCGGTCACCAGGCGGGTCGGTTCGCCGCCGGTGTGGGAGTCGATCACGGTGATGCGTTTCATGGGATGGCCACGTCCGTTCAGATGAGTGAACGAAAGAGTGGCCTGTGCGGGGGCTTGCCGGCTTGATGGTTTTATTCAGTGCCGATGACGAAATCGGCACAGTGCGGCGAAGGGTTAGTGGCTGTGAGGCAGGTGTTCGAACAGGGTTTTGCAGACGCCGGCAATGTGCTCGTCGAGCAACTTCACCGCCAGGTCCACATCACCGGCGCGACAGGCCGCAAGGATTTCCCGGTGTTCGTGATCGGCGCGTTCCTTGCCGGCCGACAGGCTCATCTGCATGCGCAGGTAGCGTTCCAGCTTGTCGTTGACCGAGCGTATCAGGCCGACCAGAAACGGTCGTTGCGCCGGTTCATAGAGACAAGCGTGCAGTTCCCAGTTGAGCTCGGCCCAGCGCCCCACATCATCTTCGCCGATGAACTCCTGGCAGATGCGTTCGGCGCGAGCGAAGGTTTCTTCGGTCATGTTGGGAATGGCCAGGCGCAGCACCTTGTCTTCGAGCAGCATGCGCACTTCGAACATCTGCGCCAGTTCTGCATCGGAAACGCGGGTGACCATCGCCCCGCGATTACGCTGGAACATCACCAGGCCTTCGGCCTCCAGGCGCTTGAGGGCTTCGCGCACCGGAATCTTGCTGACGTTGAACTGGCGGGCGATGTCGTCCTGGCGAATCGGCTCGTCCTCGGCGAAATGCCCGGCGACGATGGCGTCACGCAGATGACGGGTGATGATTTCCGACGTCGAAGGCGAATTGCCAAGGTCGGGAGCGTTGAGTTTTGTCAGGGCCACGGTCGTGATAGTCAGGATTGAATTGCAGATATGGTATACGAATTTTCCCTGGGTGTTCCTTCGTCGATGTCCAGGACCTCCCGCCACTGCAATATCTTCCCGATCCGATGGCAACTGCTACGCTACGTTCTGGCAGCGCACGAGTCGTTCATGGCCATCGAGGTGGCGGGCGACAGGCGGTTACCTGCAAGGAGGCAGGCTGTGGTGATCAAGCACATTGGCAATGCAAGTGCAGACATCGTTCCCGAGCCTCTCGCTCGGGAAGAGGTGGAGCGGGTGCTCGCGCTGTTATTGGCCAGCCCGTTGTTCGCCAAGTCCAGGCGGATGGGCAGCCTGCTGCGCTTTCTGGTCGAGCACGACCTTCAGTTCCCGGATATTCCCCTTACCGAGCACGCCATCGGCATCGCGGTGTTTCGCCGTGATCCGGCGGTCTACTGCACCGGCGATGATCCGGTGGTGCGGGTTCAGGTAGGCCGGTTGCGGCGCAAGCTCGCCAGTCATTACGCCACGTTTGGCCAACAGGATCCGGTGCGTCTGAGCCTACCGGCCGGTTGTTATCGGCTGGCGTACCAGCGACTCAGACTCAAAGGCATCGCTATTCGCCATCCTGTTCTGCAACTCCAACCGTTTACCTGCATCACCCGCGATGGCGACGACTTTACCCGGGGCTTGTGCGAAGAGTTGAGCTGCAGGCTGTTCGAGTCGTTTGAACAGACGCAAACCCGCGTCAGTCATGTGCTGATGAAGGTGCCGCGAAGCAGCGTGAAAACACTGGCCCAAGGGCGGACGGGGCGGGGTAGCTATTCGCTGGAAGGCAGCGTGCGGGTGGAGCCGGCTCGTGTCCGGGCCTCGGTACGCCTGATTGATGTCGCTCAGGGTCGCATTCGCTGGTCAGAGCAGTTTGATCGCAATCGACCGTATGGCATCGCCACTCAGGAAGATCTGGCCGAGTCCATCTGTCAGTCGTTGACGGGGTATTTCGCCCGGGGTGACGGTGACGATTGATGAGCACGGGGGCAACGCGAGGTTGCCCCTGGATGCTGGCGTTACACGATAGTCCAGCTACCGCCAGAGTAGAGGCGGGTCGCACTGTTATCGAAGGTCAGGTCGATTTCGACGGATTGCGAGCGCGAGGTGCTGAACATGGTGCTGGTCTGCACGTTCTGTTCGAACCACACCAGAATGGTCTCGACGGGGGTTAGCACGGTCTGGCCGGTGACTACTTGTGCCGAGGCCACATAGATGGGCGTGCTGATCTGCTTGCCATCGATGCCTGTGGACAATTGGCTGATGCCGGGGTGGATCGCACCGTAGTTGTTCACCAGGGTGATGGAGGTGTCGGGGCCACCGCTCGTCGCCGAACCCAGCAGGCCGGCATTGTCGAGTATCGACTGTTGGCCCAGCCCGATAT
Source organism: Pseudomonas sp. GL-B-26 (assembly GCF_019947405.1). Classification (NCBI taxonomy): domain Bacteria; kingdom Pseudomonadati; phylum Pseudomonadota; class Gammaproteobacteria; order Pseudomonadales; family Pseudomonadaceae; genus Pseudomonas; species Pseudomonas sp. GL-B-26. The sequence goes on from NZ_JAGYGJ010000017.1 coordinate 74,861, forward strand.
TGACGAGGTTGGTCGATACATCGACCTGCACGTTGGCCTGGAAAGTGTTGGCGCCGAACAACTGATACTGGGGCGTCCAGCTGAAAGTGCTGTTGCTCAAGTACTGAACGTAGGACTGCCAGACCACGTTGTAGGCTTCATTGCCGACCTTCTTGGCAAAGCACAGCTTGTAGCCTGATTGTTTGAGCTGGGTCAGATCAGCGGAGGCGATCTGGATCTTGACCGACTTTTGGGTGGCGGCCAGGGTTGACGTCAGCACCTTGCTGTAGTCGGTGGTTTTCAGGGCCGTTGGGGCGACGCTCTGGAACGACTTGAAAGCCTCTTGCACGTCTTTGTGCAGTTGCTGGATTTGTTTGCTGACTGCGTTTGACTGACTCATGGTTTCCCTCTTCCTTGGTTGAGTGTTGGACAATCAATGGGCAGCGGGCTTCGAATCCGGCGGACGGTGCCGATGATGTGTCACGACCCTGTAAGCACATTGACGGCTTTACGGTAGGCGGATCGTGCAGTGCGGCGAAGTGTCTTGGCGTTACAGTCAGAAGGGGCATTGGCGCCGGTGCAGATCAGGAAGTAACAGCCGGCGTAACGGTGTTGTATCAACGTTCGGGAAGGTTCCAGCTTTCGCGGATTTGCTCATATTCCGCCTCGGGCATTTGAACCAGCAGAGGGGACTGGCGAGGATCCAGCCAATTGAATAAACGAGAAATATCCGCTTGATCCATGGCGGTGCAACCCAGCGTCGGCGAGGTGGGACCGCGCCAGATGTGGAAGAAAATGCACGAGCCCGAGGTGGGGGACGCCGACGTATTGTGCTCGATGAAAATGCCTTTTCGATACGTGTCGTCATCGCGACGCATTCGTTCGGAGCTGTTCCAGTCTTTCGAAATAGCCGCTCCATCGACCAGCTCGTTATAGCGCTCGGAGTGGCTGTCATCCACGCATTCGATGGTCGAGGTCAGCGCCAGGTAAGGCAGCTTGGTGTTGGCCGTACGGTCGTAGCCAAACGCCGTCCCCAGTTTGAATACCCCGGCAGGTGCTTTGCCATCACCTTCACGTTTGACCGGACCCTCGCGTTGCTCAACGATGCTCAGGCCCTTGCCCCACGCCATTCCGCTCTTGCCGACCACCACCGGAAACGACCCTTCGTATTTTCGAAAGGTGTTCCCTTGTCGTTCATAGCGCTGGGCCGTGCCCTGGATGTCAGTCCAGTTTTTTGTGGTGACCACAATCAGCTGATTGGCGGTGTCGAGAGCGTCGCGTGTACCCAGCGGCGTGATGGGGAAATCCATGACGTTCTTCGGCGAACCTTCGCCGCTGTAGGTGAAGTGCCACCATTCCTTCGAGTACCCGGTAAACCCTTCTTTCTCCATGGCCCTGCTGAGCTTCTGGCGATTGTCCCTGGCGGCAGCGCTGATCGTCGGATTGTCGGTATGCGCACGCTCATCGAAGCAATCGAAACCGGTGCCCATGTCGAGCGCACCGTCGCGCCAACGCTGGCCATAGGGGGCCGTGCAATCGACTTGCCCGGCTGAAGGCGTCCAGCTATCGGCGGGCAGGGCATCGGGCCCGGTCAGTGTCAGGTCCACAGTTGAGCCTTTGGAGTGGTTCGACACCCGGGCCACGTAACCCAGACGCCAGAAGTCCTGTTTGTCCACGCGCGGATAGAACTCGGCCTTGCGCGGGTCACTCGCCTCCGACGCAAAACGCCCCATATCGGCAACGGCACGGCTGGGCCGATAACAGTCAAACACCTTCAAACCGTAACCTTGAGCCCGCAATGCCGTTTGTACCCGAGCGAGGGCCTTGGCGGCGTCCAGCGATAACAGACACTGTGCCGCGGCGTAACCGTCGAGTGGGTGCCCGGTGAAGTTGTGAGCGCTGGCATAGCGAATGTCCTGCTCAATGCCCGGATCAATCGTACGCAGATACACCATGTTCTCGGGTCGAGTCTCTGCACCGGCCATGCCGGGTGTGACAATGCTCAGGCACAGGATCCATCGCAGACAGGTTCGTGTGAGCCAGTTTTGCGGACGGGCTGGAAATGGCGTCGAGAAGGACGGAGGTTTGATTGGGCACAAAGGGCGCATGCGATACCTCCAAAGATTCTGGTTTCTAAACAAGATCATGCAATGACACGAGTCGGTGACAGTATCAATGCTCGACCCGCTTTCCACTGCTGTAAAAGGCTCAGTCTCGCTAAGAGGTGTGAGTAGGTCGTGGAAGCGGCTACGATGGACTGCAATCGACTCCGAGCGGACGTTGAAGCCCTCGCAAGAGACGAGTGAGCGAAGCGAACGACTTGAACCGTTTTTAGGCGTACAAGCCATACCCTGCCGCGATGATCAGCGGAGAAACCAGCAGCATTGCCCAGAACCCCGATTTTGGAACAGCAATGACGCAAATGATCGAGATCATAAGCACATAGATGCCAACCATTTTAAGTAGCGCGAGATCGCCAACGGCTACGGCGTGAATCGCTGTCTGCCCTGCGAGCATAAAAAGCGGCCCCAGCATGGTAAACCAGAGGGCAGTACGCCGATCTTCGTGCGCTCTGAACTGGTCAACGAAGCCAGAGCCTACAGCGGCGGCGAATGCTGTTTTGAACTTGATGATACCGAATGGAATATGGAGGACGCCCAGGGCGAACAGGGTCCATGCGACGATGTTTGACATGTCTTATACGCTCCGTACGGTAAGGTTGGATAAGTGCCTAACGTTTGTTTAAGGGCGCGCGGCACGGTCCCAGCTTTATCGCGCAGCGTCCAGCAACCGAAGAGAGCGACAGTGAGTGCATTGTCAGACCGGGTCCTCGCGGTACGTGCCATCGGAATACCTGGCCCAAATAGACTTGTAAATTTCAGTGGTGTTTAAGATGCTTAGATCAGCTCTCAGGGGAAATGATCGAGTCTGGACTGGGTTCAGCCTCTAGTTTCAATCGGTCAGCTTTACTAATGTATTTAGACTTGCTTGGCGGTGCCAATTTGGCACTGGCCTTTTTTGCGTGAGCCTTTAATAACTGCTGTATTTTTTTACGACGATTCATGTTTTCCGCTCGGCTTATCAGTTCTTGAATGATGATACCAGCAGCACCCGCTACAGCCCAAAGCAGACATTCACCGCCGCATCTCTCAGGCAAACGCAGCCTCGACAAATGCCTCCAGCGCCTTTTCTTCCAGGATCTCGATAGAGAAGTGCCCGAAGCGCTTGGGCAACCAGATGATGCGTGTCCCGGACGGGGATTGCAGGTTTGCGCGGGCCAATGGCTCTCCGTTTTCATCTTCTGGCTGAACACCGGCGACCATCAATTCGTCATAGGCCTTCTCGATGTCCGGTGTCGAGTAGCAGTGGCGATAAATCATCCCCTCGCCCGAGGAGTCCAATAGCTCCTTCAGGTTCCCCGCCAACGGCTGCACCAACATGAATCGCTCTTGGCCGATCAGCGCAATCGCGTAGCGTACGTGCAGTCCACCTCGTTCCCAGACGAGCGTTTTGGAGATCCTGGCATTAAGTATCTGCGCATAGTAAGCACAGGCTTCCTCGAGGTTCTTGACCAGTACATCGACGTGACTGAATTTCAGTTCCATTGCATGCCTCCTGCCACATTTGCAGTGGCACGCGAACTCTATTTATTCAGTTACCCAATTTAGCTCATGACTTAGACCCGCCACGGTGGAAGAGCCCCTTCGAAAAGTGAAAAGGCTCGATGCAGGAAACTGTTGAAGCGAGCGGCATCACGCCGCAGCCCTGCCTGTTGACCACCAATCAGGCACAGATGGGCCACCTGACCAATTACTTCTGCTTCGCCTGGCATATGGACCAAGCGGCGGCACGTCCGTATCGCGAAGTCCAGTCGTCTTGTGTCAACACGCTGCTGAAACTCGCCTACCAACGGATCGTGCAGCGACCAGGCTCGGATGGAAACTTCCCGCCCAGGTTGTTTCTCAGCGGCAATACTCAAGTAGCGTTTCAAGGTTTCGCCCACGCTACGACCCTGCGCCGCATAAGCGAGCATGCGCTCCGTGTAGTCTTCTTCCCAAGCGGCCAGCAAGGTGCGGACAAAGTCTTCGCGATTGCGGAAATGGTGATAGAACGATCCGCGGGTCACTTTCAATCGGCGCGATAGACTCTCGGCCGAAACGCCAATATGCCCTATTTGGTCGAGGGCCTCAAAACCAGCCGCGATCCAATGGTTACGAGTTAGTTTTCTCACCAGTTATTTCGCTCCATATTTAGCGCCATACAGACTGTGTATGGTGCGCAACCGATTGATACGCTGCGAACACCAGCAAAGATGGCCGTTGCGTTTTGCACGCCAGCACTTTTCATGGAGCTCGCCTTGAAGAAAATCGTTCTGGTTGCTTTCGACCAATTCACTGATATCGACCTATTCCTGATGTGGGACATTTTAGGCCGCAACACTGAGGACTGGCACGTCCGAATATTGGGTTCTAGCTCTATCGTGCGATCGGCGCACGGCCTGCCTGTTTCGGTGCACGGTCCGCTTTCCGAGGCCAATAGTGCCGACGCGGTATTGTTCGTCAGCGGCAAGGAAGGGATACCCGCTGCACTTGCCGCCCCAGATTTCCTGCCGTCGTTTGAACTTGACTCCAGACGCCAGCGAATCGGCTCCATATGCGCCGGAACTTTCATTCTCGAACGGCTTGGACTGCTCAGCGGCCAAGCAACTACACACCCGGATGCACGATCGAGCTTGCACGCTCTGGGACTTGAGCCCGTGGACCAGCCTCTTGTATGCCAGGGGAACGTTGCAACCGCTGGCGGATGCCTTTCGGCGCTCTATCTGGTGGGATGGTTGGTTGAATCCTGGTTCGATGTCGACAAGCGCCGTGCGACGTTGCTCCCTGTTCTGCCAGCTGGGCAGCAAGAGCTCTATGATGCCTTGATCGGGTTCAGTATTCGACAAGGAGCGTTATACGACAAACCATCGCAACAAGAAACGCGACATGGCATGTCGACTAATTGGTAGTTAGAACTCAGGAGAGATCCCCGATGCCCAGAGAATTTGAGCTCATTATGTCCGTGCCAGTCCCCTCGAGGTCCGGCATCACCCACCTTTACAAGTCGATGAACCTGGCGGACGCTTTTGCGATTCGGCTCCCTGCGGGCACATCTGGCAATCCAGATTTGCTAGCTCGATTCATCTTTTCCCACCAGCCATCCTGGATCGGATGGCTCACGAAAGTCCGAGACACTATTGTTGCCTGTTTTGGTCTCAAGACAGCCAAACACTTGGCAACACTTGCTAATCGGATTGGAATCTTCAAGGTCTACAGCACGAACCAGACTGAAATCGTGTTGGGAGAGGACGACAAGCACCTCGACTTCCGGATATCGATCCTATGTTCTGGAGAGGTAGAGCCAGAAGGCAGTCGCCAACTCGTTTTTTCAACCGTGGTCGAGTGCCACAACCGTCTAGGCCGGGCCTACATCTTCGTCATTGCCCCACTTCACCGTTTGGTTGTTAAGGCCAGTCTCCTGCGTGCAGCGCGCATCGGCTGGCCTCTGGCTACCTGCCCCTAAGGCTGAGAGCGCTGTGTGCCCCCTGAGGTGCCACTGCGAAGCGACCCGGCAAACAACCAGTTTGAGCGCCCAAGTGCCCATGGTCGGATTTGGTTCTCGACTTGATTATTGTCAATGGGCACGGCCCCGTCTTCCAAGTAGCGCGTCAACGCTACCCAGCGTTTAAGGCTGTAATCCAGAGCTTTGGCCGTTGCTGATCCATTGGGCACGAGATCGCGCTGGGCCAGCATCCAGTCATGCAGCGTTTTGATGATTGGGGCTGCCTTTTCCTGGCGTATTCGCAAACGATCCTCATCGCTCATGTCTCGAGCTTGGCGTTCACCCCTTCAAGTCTAAACATACAAGCGAGCTTGCTCGCTCCCACAGGTCCGTATTTTTTTGGCTATGACAATCAGCTTCCAGCCCGTTTATTCAACGCCTCTTCCGCCGCCGCAATTTCAGCCTGACGCTTGACGATCATGTCTCCTATCGGCGGACCCTGGAAGCGTCGGGCTTCAAAACCGAACCAGACGATGGCCGTCAGCACCAGAAAGCCGATGGTGATGTACAACGCCCATTCGTTCGGTGGCTGGATACCGATGACGAAAATGATCACCATCGAGAGGATCGAGAGGAGGGCGAACACCGAGTACCAGAAGCGCCCCATGTTCCACGGCCCCATGGTTGGCCACTTCGACGTCCCGAAGGTAAACAGGCCCAGGATGATGGGAATGACGAAGGAGAAGAACAGGAAGATCACCGTGCAGGACACCACGATGGTATAGACCGGCGTTTCACCGATCGAGATCACCGACGATCCCCAGACGAACAACACCGCGAGGGTGGCCCCGGTCCAGATCGCCGCCACCGGGCTGCGAAGGGTCGGCGAGACCGAGGACAGCGCTTTGGAGAAGGGCAGGCCGCCGTCACGGGAGAATGCGAAGATCATGCGTGAGACCGAGGTCACGGTCGCCAACCCGCAAAGAAATTGCGAGATGAAAATCGCCACATAAAGCGCCAACTTCACAGTCGGATTGACCTGGGTGTCCATGGCCCAGAAAAACACGGTCCAGCCATGCTTCGCCGCCTCGTCCATGCTCGGCAGCATCAGCACAAACGAACTGAGCATGACCCAGCCGAACAGCAACGACCAGACCACCGACATGACCATGCCGCGTGGCACCGACATGGCCGCATTCCGGGTCTCCTCGGAGGTGTGTGCGGAAGCGTCATAGCCGGTGATGGTATAGATCGGCAACAGCAGGCCGAGCATGAAAATCCAGCCGTTCGACACCTGTGGCCAGACGCTGCCGCCAGCCTCGCCGGAGTAGTTGCTGAAGGTCCATAACCGGGCGAACTCATAGCTGGGTGCAGAGATCAGGCAAACGATGGTCAGCGCGAGCGCCGTGGCGAAGATCAGATACCCCGAGAAGTCGGTGAGCTTCGCGGTCAGGCCGATACCCAGGTGGTTACACAAGGCCTGGAGACCGGTCAGGATCGCCAGGAAAATCACCCGGGTCGTGGTGGTGTCCTCCATTCCCAGCGCCGGTCCGAAGGCGCCGAAAAAGAAGTAATAGGTGCCGACGTTGATCGCACCGAGCACTGTGACCAACCCCAGCAGGTTGAACCACGCTGTCAGCCAGCCGGTGAAGCGGTTACCGAGAATCGAGCCCCAGTGATAGAGGCCGCCAGCGGTAGGGTAGGCCGAGGAAATCTGCGCCATGGCCATGGCGAAAACCCCGGAGATCAGGCAACCGATCGGCCAGCCGATGCCGATTGACGCACCGCCTGCACCCGAGGTGCCCTGGGCGAGTGAATTGATACCACCCGAGAGGATGCAGATGATCGAAAAGGAAATGGCAAAGTTGGAGAAAACGCCCATGCGTCGCGAGAGCTGCTGGGCATAGCCCATGTTGTGCAGCACCTTGACGTCATCGTCTTGCGGCGTGCTCGTGCCGGGCTGGCTTGCTGGATTCATGTTGTGTGCCCCTCAGGTTTTGATACGCATCCATCCGGGTTTTACGTAGCCGGATGGGCTGGCCTTCAACCCCTTGTCGTACTGCTCCTGTTTCTTGCGGATAAATCCCGCCCATGCTGCGCGTTCGCACCTTGGCCATGGACAGACAACTGCTCTACAGACGGCCGTGGTACGCCGCCTCGAAAATTTCTGCCGCGCCATTTCGGGTCAATGGCAGCGGATTGCCGCCGGCGCAAGGGTCGACAATCGCCATGTCCGCGATCAGGTCGGCCTGCCGGTCATCCACTCCCAGCTCAACCAGCGTATGGGGCACGCCGATGTCCTTGCGCAACTTGAGGACGAAGGCCAGAAAACTGTCGAAGCCGGGTGAGGGCAGACGCAAATAAGCCGCGAGGCGGGTGATGCGTTCCTCGATGGCCGGGCGATTGAACTTCAGGACATAGGGCATGAACGTGGCGTTGGTCATGCCGTGATGGGTGTCGTACAGGGCGCCCACCGGATGTGAGAGGGCGTGCATCCCGCCCAGACCTTTCTGGAAAGCGGTAGCGCCCATCGCGGCAGCCGCAAGCATTTCCGCGCGCGCCTCCAGGTCCGAGGGTGTGTGTACGGCTCGCACCAGGGCATTGGCGACCAGGCGCATGCCTTCCACCGCAATGCCTTCGGCCATGGGGTGAAAACCGGGGGCGCAATACGATTCCAGACAATGCGCAAACGCATCCATGCCGGTGCCCGCGGTGACCTTGGCCGGCATGCCGACGGTGAGCGCCGGGTCGCTGATGACCACGCGCGGCATCATCTTCGGGTGGAAGATGATGCGTTTGGTGTGCGTACGCTCATCGATGATCACCGCGGCACGGCCCACCTCGGAGCCGGTACCTGCCGTGGTCGGCACCGCAATGATCGGGGCGATGCTGCCTTCGTCGGCGCGGGTCCAGTAGTCGCCGATGTCTTCGAAATCCCACACCGGGCGGGTCTGGCCGCTCATGAAGGCGATGAGCTTGCCCATGTCCAGGCCACTGCCGCCGCCGAAGGCGACTACGCCATCGTGTTTACCGGCTCGCCAGGCGTCGAGCCCGCCCGCCAGATTGGCTTCGACCGGATTGGGTTTAAGGTCGCAGAACAGCGCGACGCCAAGGCCGGCGGCGCGCAAGGCGTCCAGCGCTGCAGCGGTGATCGGGGCTCGTGCCAGGCCACTGTCGGTGACCAGCAACGGTCGCTGGATCCCTTGGCTGCGGCAGGTCTCGGCGAGCTCGGCGATGCGGCCGACACCGAAGCGGATGCTTGTGGGGTAGTTCCAGTTCGCGGTCAGGCTCATGGCTCAGATCTCGTGGCGCAAATGGAAGGATTTCGCTCGGGTCAGGTTGTCATAACCCAGGCGCGACAGCGTGACGCCGCGCCCGCTGTTCTTCACCCCGGTCCAGGCCAGGGCCGGGTCCAGGTAATCGCAGCGGTTCATGAATACGGTGCCGGTGTCGATCTCGTTGCCCAGGCGTTCGGCGGCGGCAAGGTCTTGCGTCCAGATGGACGCGCTGAGCCCGAACTCACTGTCGTTCATCAACGCGATGGCTTCGTCGTCGCTGGCCACCGGCATGATGCCGACCACGGGACCAAAGCTTTCTTCGCGCATCACCGACATTTGATGGGTGACGTCGACTAATACTTGCGGTGCGAGGTAGGCGCTGCCCGGCGCGTCGGCAGGAAAATCCTTTGGATCGATCAGCGCCCGAGCGCCCTGCGTCAGTGCGTCGGCGATCTGACCACGAACGAAATCAGCGGCGCTCGGTGTGACCAGCGGGCCGAGCGTGGTGGCTTCGTCCAGTGGGTTGCCCAGCACGTATTGGCGGGTCAAAGAAACGAAGCGTTCGACAAACACCGGATAGATTTTTTCATCGACATAAATACGCTCCACGGCGCAGCAGCTTTGCCCGGAGTTGAAGAAACTGCCGTCCACCAGATTTTCCACCGCATGTTCGAGGTTGGCGTCTGCGCGGACGTAGGCCGGATCTTTGCCGCCGAGCTCCAGGCCTACACCGAGGAAACCTCCGATGGTAGCGTGTTGCATGTCCTTGCCACCCTCCACCGAACCGGTGAAGTTCACCTGTTGCACGCCTCCAGAGGCAATGATCACCGAGGTATAAAGATGACTGAGCACCAGGTTCTGGAACAGCCCTTCGGGCAGGTTGGCACGGCGAAACGCCTCGGCGAACCGTTCACCCACCAGCAGCGTTTGTGAGGCGTGTTTGAGGATGACGCTGTTGCCGGCCATCAGTGCCGGAATGATCGTATTCACTGCCGTCAGATAGGGGTAATTCCAGGGCGCGACGACCAATACCGTACCCACCGGCTCGCGTTTGATACAGCGTCGAAAACCGGCAACGGGCGTGGGTTCAAGCGCTGCCAACGCTTCAGGCGCAATGGCGATCATATGCCGGGCACGCTCTTCGAAACCGCGCAGTTCGCCAGCGCCAAAGCGCACCGGTCGGCCCATCTGCCAGGCCAGTTCCGGCACGATGTCAGCCTTCATGGCCAGCATCGCGTCCACCGCTGCGCTACAGAAGGCGGCGCGTTCGCTCAGTGGCCGGCGTTTCCATTGCATCTGGGCAGCTTCGGCCGCCGCCAGAGCCTGGTCGATTTGCGCCGCATCGGCGCAGCGGCGTTCGGCATAGACCCGGCCATCGACCGGTGAGATCAGTTGAATGGTTGAAGTCATGTTGGCGGTCTCAATAGCGCTCAAAACCGCGCTGCAGTTCCCAGTCAGTAATCCGCCGGTCGTACTCTTTCTGTTCCCATTCGGCGGTGTGCACGTAGTGGTCGATCACTTCATCGCCGAACGCCTCGCGCAACATGGTCGAGCCCTGGAGTGCGGCGCAGGCTTCGCGCAGGGTCTTCGAGACTTCAGGCAAGTGTTCGTCGACGTAGGCATCGCCCTCGAAGGGCGGCGCGAGGCTGAGCTTCTCGTCGATACCGGCCAGTCCCGCAGCGATCAACGCGGCGAAGGCCAGATAAGGGTTGAGGTCGGCGCCACCAATGCGACATTCGATGCGGATGGATTTGCTGCCTTCTGCGCACAAACGGAAACCGGCGGTGCGATTGTCCCGACTCCACACCGCCCGGGTCGGGGCAAAAGTGCCGGCCTGAAAGCGCTTGTACGAATTGATGTAGGGCGCGAGAAAACAGGTGATGTCGTTGGCATATTTAAGCTGCCCGGCCACCCAGGAACGCATCAGTTTCGACATGCCGAACTCAGCCTTGGTGTCGAAGAACAGCGGCTTTTTACCGTTCTTGTCCCACAGCGAATTGTGGATGTGGCTGCTGGAACCGGCGGCGTCATAGCGCCACTTGGCCATGAACGTGATCGCCTTGCCCTGCAGTTGCGCGATCTCTTTGCAGGCGTGCTTTATGATGACGTGGTGGTCGGCCATGGTCAGCGCATCGGCATAACGGATGTTGATCTCTTCCTGGCCCGGCCCCCATTCACCCTTGGAGTTTTCCACGGGAATGCCGCTGGCCTGCAGATGTTTGCGAATCGCCCGCAGCACCGGCTCTTCGCGGGTGGTCTGCAGGATGTTGTAGTCCTCGATGTAGTGACCGGCCGTTTTCGGCTTGTGGTAGTTGCGCTCGTGGATCGCCTCGTAGGTCTCGTCGAACAGATAAAACTCCAGTTCCGAGGCGAACATGCCGGTGTAGCCGCGCTCGCGCAGTCGCTCGACCTGCTTTTTCAGGATCGCCCGCGGGCTGTGCGGCAGGTCGCGCCGATGGTGATGATCGAGCACATCGCAGAGCACCAGCGCCGTGCACTCAAGCCAGGGCACCCGCCGCAACGTGGTCATGTCGGGTTTGAGCACAAAGTCGCCATAGCCTTTGCTCCAGCTGGCCGCGGCGTAACCCGGCACCGGTTCCATGTCGATGTCGTCGGCCAGCAGGTAATTGCAGCAATGGGTTTCTTCATGGCCGCTGTCGATGAAAAACTCGACCTGGAATCGCTTGCCGACCAGTCGGCCTTGCATGTCGACCATGCAAACAAGAACGGTATCGATCTCGCCAGAGGCGGCGGCACGCTTGAGTTGATCAAAACTGAGGAAGGGCTCGGTCATCACGTAGTCCTGCGTGAATTGTTTGGGCCTGTCTGAAATAGCTGTTGCAGACGCTCTCCAGAACAAACCAAAACCTGCAGACGCGAGCATCGTGTGCAATAAGCTGCTGTAAGCGTAGCCTACTGTTGCAGTGTGCAAGTTTCGGAAATCGCAGCCTGATGACTCGGGCGCAAAGGCGAGAACTGATCACCCTCCAACGCGAGGAAACAACCATGGCAAAGAAGAGAGAGCACAACACCTACCAACGTCTCGAACAGCAGTACCCGGATTACATGACCGCCGTGGAAGCCTTGGGTACGGCGGTGCGTCATACCGGTCCACTGGAAGAGATCGTTGTCCAGCTGATCCAGCTCGGTGCCGCGGCGGCCATCCGCTCTGAGGGCGCGGTGCACAGTCATACCCGGCGGGCACTGGAGGCGGGCGCCACGCCAGAGCAGATCCGTCACACGCTGATCTCACTGACCAGCACCATCGGTTTCCCGACCGTCGTTGCGGCCATCAGTTGGGCGGATGATGTGATTGAGACGTGAGCGTGTTGGCTGCAAGACAACACACCGGTCCCCCCTGAACCATCAGCGATGGGATGCGTTCTGGCTGAGGTATCGGGCCCGTTCACGCCCTTTGTATGACCCTCGCTTCTACTTATTCATAACCTGGGCTGTTTGCTCCCAAACCCGGCTGCGCCTAGGTTAGCGCTTAGCCGAGCTTCAAGCTTTGCGTAAAAGAACAACAACAAGAGAAGCGAAAAATGCCTGTGATAACCATCGGTATGGTGGGAATCGGCCAGCTTGGCCTTCCTATCGCAACCAACCTGCTTGCGGCCGGATTTCGTGTTGTCGGTTACCGACGTCGAGATCGTGAAGCCTTCATCTGTCAGGGTGGCATCGCGCTCGAAAGCCCAGCCGCCGTAGCGGCGCAATCAAACTTCATCCTCACTTGCCTGCCCAGCGAAGTGGCTCGCATGGGAATCATGGAGGGGCCCGAAGGCTTGCTTCAGTCCATAGGGCCGCAGCACACGCTGATCGAGATCGGCACCTATTGCAAAGCCGCGCGGCGCTGTCGAGCGATCCAAGGTGGCGGGCCGAGGGCTGGCGGCTTTTGCCCCCGTGCTGCTCAGTGGCATTGCCAGCTTTTATAGCCTGGCAGCGGGATTGATCGTCTGCGCCGGTTTCTACGTCATCTCTGTAGTGTTCGTAATTTCCATGCCAAGGAATAAAACAGTGGGCGAGATGAGTACTCCGGCTGCGGCTTCAGACATTGCCAAGGAGGCAATCGGTTGACCTGCTTCGTGGGTGCCAATGCCTCGTATCTACGGATACGGGGCATTTTTTTTTTGCGTGCGCCAAGCTTGACGCGTTGCGCGGAAGTGCAACCAGCTTGGCTGTGGTGGCCTCGCTGGTGACCTGGAGGTGAAAGTCCTCTACACACCCGGCAAGGGGAAGTGTTAGCCAGAGGTAAGGGTGTCGCACACACCAGATGTTGAAAAAAAGAACTGGATAGTTTGTAGGAGGAGTCTTACAAGCAGTCAGGAAGATTCTTTCGTTGATCAAGGATATGGATTTCAATGTTTGTAAGTTGTTTCTGATTCTTTTATGAAATATTGACGAATTGTCTCTATCGGTACTAGGGTTTTAGCACGTGAGTGCTGCCCCCTCTGCGTTGAGGTGGATACATCAAAATATTTTAATTTTCCTTGGGAAATGCAACGTCGCAGGTTTTACAAAAGCGTTTCGGGCTTTGTCCTCTTTAAGTAGACATTTGTGTAGGGAGTTTCGTGTAATGACCGTTCTCGTGAAAACTTCGCAGTCAGAAATTTTCGACAATGAGATTTCCATTTTAGATGGATTAATTTCTATCCCGAAAAATTATCTGCGAGATAGGGTTTTTCTTGAAAGTACGAGTATTCTGGTTGTTTCAGGATCTTTGATTGAGGGTATTGGAACCATTCATTCTGATATTGATTGTATTGTCCTGTGCGACGAACGGCCTAAAGCGAGTGATGTTAAGGCAACTGGGCATGCATTAGTTACCGATATTGATTATCACTTTATTACTCGGGATGAGGGGGTTCATAATACGACTGATTTTTACGGTGATACGAGTATTCATATTGATGTTGATTATATAACGTTTGCTGAGATGGCGGAAATTATCGTAAAAATTGAACAGGCATTTGATGAGGTTACTTGTGATCAGCGATTTTTGTATGGTGAGGTATTATCTAATACAGAGAACAATGCCATTCATAGATCATTAATTGGATATGCATTGGAGAATGAAGGGGGATTTAATAAGTTAAAATCAAAGATTCCGGTCGAAAAGCATATTTATGTAGCTCATCGTGAAAAGCTTCCGGTATTTTATGCATTCCAGGATGTTCAAGGCTGCTGGCAGTCGGGGAATCTCTGGATGGGGTGTGAAATTGCAAGAGATATGATGCTAAAGACGACAATGAGTTTCACTTACTTAACAGGAATAACGAACAAACACTATAAGTGGGTTTATTCGAATATGTTTAGAGTGGATGGATTTGACGAGATTAAAAATAAATTTTTCACTTTGTCCAGGAAGGGCGCTGTCACAGAGGATGAATGCCGTTTATACATTCAAGATGCACTCGAGTATATGGATCTGGTGTTTTTGGCAATCGAAGGGTTGCTAAAAGAATCGAGATTATACCCATCCGCGCAAAAGTCTCTTTCTGCACTGAATGATGAATTTAATACTCGGAAGCAGACAGATCATAAAATATCGACGTGTGAGTATTACTTTAGAAAAAAATACTTCGCTGCGGAAGGCACCCCATCTCTAACCAGTCTTCTTAAATCGTGGGATTAAGGGGCTGGTATGCATAAAATGACAATTTTTTAAATTACTATTAATCTCGGCGACCTCTTAGTTTAACCGGCTATTAGATGCGCTCGATGAAATGCAGTGGTCCATACATTGGTGAACACATATGGATGTCGCCAGGATATCCGTTCCGCTGATATTTTCCAGACTGGGTGAAATGGTTGCATCGCTATTTTGTTTCGTCTTTGTTGGACATTTTATAGTTGGCTCGCTGAGCCTTGCCTCATTGGCGTGGGCATTGGTTTCCTTTCTCACGGTTGTCGGTATTGGTTTTTTTTCAATATTGCTGGTGAAAGTAGCTGGTTCGAATGACTTAAATGCTGATGATATTGAGCATAATTTAAATATATCTTTTAGGTGCGCGATTTTTTTTGGAGTGGTAATTGTTGTTGGAGTATTCCTGTACGTCGTTAGTGCGACAAATTCTCTTGGGGCTAACGATGGTTTACCAGGGTTTGAAGTGCTACTGATATTTTCATTTTCCATTCCTGCTCTCTATGTACAGCTAGTTATTTTCAATTTTTTTAATGCTGTCAAGCAAGCGCATTATGAGCTTTTATATACGTGGCTTTTCAATATTGTTGTTGTTTTGATGGGTGCTCTGCTGGTGTTGATGGAGTTGGATTCGAATGTTATTTGTTTTGTGTCCGCCTATGTTGCCTTGCGGTGGTTTTTTGTTGTACTAGCGTTCATCTTGTTTGATAGAAGAATTCGCCTATATATTTATCGATTTCGATATCGGCGGAATATTTCAAACAAGATGTATGTAGATTATTTTTTGAATGGGCTACCACTGGCACTTTGTTTTGGTGGTGAAAGTTTTCTGTTTTTTACGCTTTCTTTTGTTTCAAAAAGCATAGGCGATTCGAGCCTTTCAGCTTATCAAGCATCTCTACATTTTTTGAGTATCGTATACATGGTTTCAATTGGAGTGGGGAATGCAACTGGAATAGTAACTGCTCGCCACTATCGTTTAAAGGACTTCCCTTCGTTACGTAGAACGTATATTCAAGGAATGAAGTTTGGGTTTTTCATGCTGGCACCGTTTTTGTTAGCTTGTTTTTTCTTAAAGGAATACATATCCCTGATTTATACGTCTGATGAATTAGTAAGGCGATTGATTGAAAGTAATGTTTTGATCTCGATACCTTTTTTGGTCTTTGAGTATATTTATGTTGTAACGCGAATGACATTAAGAAGCCTAGGGGATTTCTGGATGCCGACATTGTTTACAATCTCATTGCTTAATGTGCTTGGCTTGGTTCTTTCTGTAGGGTTGCTTTCGTTTTATGACTATAGTGTTAGCTCTATATTTATAGCTCTTGTACTTTGTTCGTTCTTTTTGATGCTGTTTTTGCTTTTACGTTTAGGGCGTATTTTGAAAGTACATGAACAGCGCTCACTCAGTGCAAGCTTGTGTGGTTAACCCTGCAATATGCTTGTTGGTGAATTAGTTTTTCGGGGAAAATAAAATCGTGATGAACTTGGTTCTATAGTTTTGGCGATTGCCAGGATATGTCACATGGGCCTTACAACATGCTGGGTTATCTAGGGCCGAAGAAGGAAAAAATGATTTTTGCTTGAGTGAGTTTAGTGTTTTTCTGTTGGTTTTGTTATTACGCACTATGTCGTGAGGATTGAACTATGGATTATGCTAATCCCCCACTGTGCCCGTTAAGTCAGCGGGCGAGCTTTATAACTATCATTAGCGAACATCATGGCTGGCGAACGTTGAGCGGGTTTCAAACAAGTGACTATTACGCCTACCGTAACGCCATACGCGATGGATGCCATCTTCAAAGAGCTTCTTTCGATCTTCGCCATCCAGAAGAAATGGTTTGTGATTTGAGCAACCTCGAACCCATTTACAATGGCATGTACGGTGACGATATTATAAGGATATGGGAGTACTTGAATTCAAGCACAAGAAGAATGAAGGGTGGTGAAGTGCGTAGAATTGAAGGCGATGGGCTATCACCAGAAATAGCTATTTCAGGCCCATCTAAATCGCACCTTATCAAGCTAAAACATTCACTTGTGAGTGAGGCATTTTCGCATCTTCACCGTGATGCACTCCCCGCAACCACGAAAGAAACTATTCGAGGCGTAACTAAGAATCGGTTGCTTATCAATACAAGTGTCGAGACCATGGAGTTTCATAATAGGTTCTGCGCTTTTTATAGTAAGTACATATCCAATGAACATTGGAATAGCAGTTTCGCGCTCAATACAAGATATATTTACGAGGACCACGCGATTTGGCGTCAAATCGAAAAAATATCAAAAAATAAGTTATTTTTGCTATCGGCCGGTTTACCCCTTGCGCTTGGCTATTTAGCAGCAACTGGTGACCAGAATATTTTCTTTTCTGAAATTCATCGGCAAAACGATTCTAGCCTGCTAGATAGAGATATCGCATTTCAAGAAATATTTCCTATACCCAACTCATCTAACGATCCATGGTTGATTATAGACAAGGCCTATACCGGGGGTAGCCTTAGGCAGGCGGCAAACGCGATTAGAAAAAAGTTTGGGTATGACATTGAAATTAAAACAGTAGCATTGTTTCCAAAGTCATTCAGTGCATTTATGAGTGCTGATTACGCAGTTTACGCTGGAAAGCTATTTGATGTCAGGGCATACGCTCCACGATTAGATAGGGATTTTTGGCATATGCAGTTGATTATGGGGTAAATAATATGAGGCCACTATTTGGGTGCGAGAAAGTTGCTGAGTTAGAAGAGTGTCTTTACGAGGCTAGAAAAGAATTGCGTCGTTATTGGGCGGGCACATTGGCTTGTATGCCAGACTCTATTGATGGGGATGAAATCTGGGATGGCTCGCAAACTCAATATGATTTAGATTGTCAGAAAATAATATATGATTGCCTCTCTAATATCAGCCTGCAAATCACGATTTTTTCTGAAGAAGAAGCTTCAGCATTGACACTTGGTGTCGGTGGAGATTTTTACCTACTTGTGGATCCTCTAGATGGTACGCACAATGCAATTTTAGGGTTTCCTGCTTATACATCTAGCGTGGCACTTTACCATGAGGGTGCGTATGTATTTGGCTGGGTTTATGATATTTCAAGAGATCTAGTTTATACCGCCGCATTAGGTGAGGGTGCGTACCTTCAGTCGCCAATAATTGTAAAGAGACTTCGGACTCGTAAAGTCGACCGTATAGAAGATATGCGTATCGCTTTTCATCGCCCAAAAATGGATAGAGAAAGGGTCAGAATAGAAAAGCTTATATGGACGGCCAGCAAGGTTAGAGTCTATTCATGTTCATCATTGGAAATGTGTCTTATTGCTGCCGGGGTTCTTGATGCATTTATTGATATAGATACGCCAGGGCATGAGCGTAGTTGTGATATTGCTGCAGCAGAGTTGATTCTAAGAGAAGCAGGCGGCTCGCTATTTGATGGATCAGGGAACCCTAGATTTTCCCTGCCTCCATCAGCTGCTTCTCTCTCAGACCGTGGAACGTTGATTGCATTGTCCTCTGAGGAACTGATACGGCTTGTAGTGTGGGATTAATTTATTTGAAGATAAAGTATGTTAATCGAAACTGTAGGTTTGAAACTTGAATTACTATGCAAAGGGGTAAACTTTACTAGTGTGTTTCTAGAATATTACCAAGTTAAACCTGATAATATCGAAAAAAGACGGGCTTACGGAACAGGCGACAGTATTGTCCTTAATTCGAATGTTCGTACGCCACAAGAAATAATTCTTAACGGGCAGATTATAGTAGCAGCAAATTACAACCCGAACTCAAATTGTTGCATAGATTTAGAGCAGGGAGCTCCAGTGCTAAAATGTGGAAATAAAACTGTGAAGGTTACATTTCCTAGGCGACCTAGATCCTATGGAAAATATTTGAGCAGTGGTGAGCTATTTGAGCAGCATATAACCGTATACGGTAATTCAACCCTCGGCATTTTTTCTCCAGGACACTGCTATTATTTTAATGATGGACGTGAATGTAAATTCTGCTCTTTGGGGGCGGCCAGAGATAGTTTGTCTGATCATAAGATGCGAATAAAGGGCGATGCGGCTGGAGAAGCAGTAAGTATGGCTGTTAAGGATGAGGGGCATCGATATGAAAGGGTCTTGTTGAACGGCGGTACGATCCCTAACTACGATAAAGGGTATTCAATACATATGGATCTACTTGAGAGGGTGAAAAATATAAATTCAAGTAGCAGTTTGGACTATCATTTGATTTCTATGCCGCCTAAGGATTTTCGTCTCTTTGATCGCTTCAAAAAAATTGGTAATAATATGTCAATGAGCTTGGAGGTGTTCAATCCGAAACTGTTTTCCGAAGTTTGCCCAGGGAAAGCCCAAGATTATACTCGCGAACGATTCCTTGCCGCTTTCGAGGCCGCAGTGGAGGTTTTAGGTCGTGGCAATGTATATGCGGGATTTGTCGCGGGCATGGAACCTCTTGAGTCAATTATTGAAGGCGTCGAGTATTTCGGGAGCGTGGGGGTAGTGCCTGCCGTTGCAGTATTTCACCCAGATGCAGGTTCCCAATATTCTAGCAGGCAGCGACCCTCAATAGACTTCCTAATGACGCTTGGAAAAAAAATGTCGGAGATATATCGTAAAGAAGGGTTTCGTCCATTAATTGAGGGAAGCGGTAGGAACTCTTTAGATACCGAAGCATACTTGGGAGGGTTTGTATGAACAGAGTAACTGGACAACCTTTTTTAATCGTCTTTGAAGGCACTGACGGTGCCGGGAAATCTACAGTTGCGCGGGCAACATATGACAAGGTATCCGAGACCTACTCTGAATTGAAATTTATAGATAAGAATCGCCCGCCAGTGCCATCAGGTTATTCGGAATTTCACATGGCCCGTATGCGTGAGATTCTTTGGGATTATCCAGATGACGCACCTCTAGAACAACTAGGCGATAGACATTGGTTGAATCTTATAGCTGCTTGGTTTCAAGCCACAGATTACTCTGCTGTTAGGCCTCTGATGGAGTCTGGAGTTAGCTGTATTGCTGATGGTTGGTATTATAAGTATTTAGCACGTTTCTTACTTAAAGATTCCAGTTTGGCTGGCGAAGCTATATCAATATTCTCAGCTATTAGAAAACCTGATGCCGTCATTTTCCTTGATGTCGATCCAGTTCTTGCAGCGGAGAGAAAAGGGGCTTTTCGTCTTAGCGAGAGTGGAGCATACGATGGTGGTGATGACGACCGTCTTAAAAGCTTTATTAAGTATCAGAAGCGGGTTCGATCTAGCTATGAACAGTGTGGTTTATCAAGCTGGGTGAAGATTGATACTACCGATCTTAGTGAGGAAGCAGTACTCGATAGAGCGGTGAGCGCCGTACACAGCATACTCAGAAGGACATAGAATAATTCTCGGTCCCCCTGGCGGGACGCTGGCTGAGCCGGCAGATGTGGGCCAAGCGCAATATCGCGCCGGTGCAAGTTCATTCAGGGGCTCATCGTCAGCCGATATGGCCGAGCGGTTGGGTCG
This sequence comes from Pseudomonas sp. GL-B-26, assembly GCF_019947405.1. Taxonomy (NCBI): domain Bacteria; kingdom Pseudomonadati; phylum Pseudomonadota; class Gammaproteobacteria; order Pseudomonadales; family Pseudomonadaceae; genus Pseudomonas; species Pseudomonas sp. GL-B-26. The sequence goes on from NZ_JAGYGJ010000017.1 coordinate 94,812, forward strand.
GCTCCATCAGCCACACATCGACTATCGCCGTCAGTTGCCTGGCCAAGTCTTGCGAGGTCGGACTGCTGGGCCTGGACCTGGAGAGCTGGCTGGCACCAGAGGTCGCCGACAGGATCAGCGCCACCATCGTCGACCGCCAAGAAGCCCACTACCTTGGAATGTTGGGGCCTTTTGAGCACATGTTGACCTTGGCTTTTTCAGCCAAGGAAAGTCTGTTCAAGGCCGTTTTTCCGCAGGTTGGCCGTTATTTTGATTTCGATGCGGCGCGCCTGGTAGAGGTCCATTGGCCCTCGGGACGTCTGATGTTGAGGGTGACACAAGATCTCTCGACGTCGATCAGGGCCGGCATGCTGTTCGAAGGTTATTTTCAAATGTGGGCAGGCGCCGTGTTCACGGTCATTGCCCATCCGCCGGATGCTGTTGCGCACCATCAGGGAGTGGTTCAGTGCCTATCGGGCCGATTGTTTAAGGAAGCGTCATGACTCAGCGGTTACTTCAACTTGATCAAGTGTCGTTCAACCTGCCCGACGGGCGCGTTCTGTTCGATCATTTGAACCACACCTTCAGCGGTAGGGCCACCGGCATCGTGGGCGCCAATGGCTGTGGTAAGTCCTTGCTTGGCCGGCTCCTGACGGGGGAGCAACTGCCCGCCAGCGGCATCGTCCGTCGCGAAGGGCGGGTTTACGCCGTGGCGCAGTTACTGGAACCGGAGCGCTTTCCCAGCGTTGCCGCGCTGGCCGGGGTCGACCATATTCTGGCGGCGCTGGAGCGCATTGCTCAGGGCAGTGTCGACGAAGACGACCATTCGCTGGCGGTCGATCAATGGGGTTGCGCCACACGCCTTGAGGCGGAGCTGCAGCAGATCGGCCTGGGTCATTTGAATGCCGACGCACGCACCGACGCACTCAGTGGTGGCGAGCGACAACGGGTGGCGCTGCTGGGGGCGTGGTTATCTAGGGCCGACTGGCTCATTCTGGATGAGCCCAGTAATCACCTGGATATTGATCAGCAACACAAGTTATCGCAGCAGATCGATCGCTGGCCCAACGGCCTGGTGTTGATCAGCCACGACCGGGGCCTTCTGGAGCACGTGAACGAAATTGTCGAGCTTTCGCCCTTGGGGCTGGCGGTTTATGGCGGCAACTACGGTCAGTATGCGGCGACACGCGAGCAGGAACAGCAGTCGTTCCAGTCGGAATTGCAAGGGGAGCGGGCGCAGGCCAAGCGTGAGCAACGTGAGATGGTCGTGCAGATGGAGCGTCAGCAACGGCGTAATGCTCGCGGCGACCGTCAGGCCCGCGACGGTAATCAGACCAAACTAATCACCAACGCCCAGAAAGAGCGCAGCGAAAACAGTCAGGGAAAATTGCGCCTCAATCAACAGGTGGCTCGGGAACAGCAACAACAACGTATCGCCGAGGCCCGTGCGCGGTGCGCGCCCGACATTCAACGCATGATGTTGTCTCCGGAAAGCGTAGTGCCCAATGGCAAGCTGATTGTGCAGCTCAACGACGTCATTCTCCCTTTCGGTTACGCGGCGCCGGTCAATCTGACGCTGACGGGGCCTATGCGCATGGCAATCCTGGGCGCCAACGGCAGCGGCAAGTCGACCCTGTTGCGAGTGATCGCCGGCCAACTGCCGGTGCGCGACGGCGAACTCATCCGCAGTTGCCATGTTGGCTGGCTGGATCAACACGCCGGATTACAGTACCCCGAACGCACCGCGGTGCAATGGCTCTACGAGAGTAATCCGGAGTTGCCCGAAGCCGAGGCGCGAACCCGGTTGGCGCAGATGGGCATCGATGCGGATCGTGCGATGCTCAAGACCTGTCAGTTGAGCGGCGGCGAACGCCTGAAAATAGCACTGGCTGCGCAGCTGTATGCGCAACGGCCCCCGCAATTGCTGTTGCTGGACGAGCCGGATAACCATCTGGATCTGCCCAGCAGAATCGCGCTGGAGCAGATGCTCAATCAGTACCAAGGGGCATTGATCGTGGTCTCTCACGACAGCGCTTTTTTACAGGCCATTCATCTGGGCTACAAACTTGAGTTGAGCAAGTGAGCGCCGAGGCTATTTCCCTGAGCCTTTCTGTTTGATGTCTCCGCAAAAAATATCGACGTTGCCACTGTCCGGTGCACTTCGCACGACGATGGAGTACTCACCGGAAAGCAGGACCGGCAGTGCGACAGGTGCGCTTCTAGAGAAAGCCCAGCCGCGTATAGCCTGGGGTTCGGTGGTGACACGATCATTCATGGCGTAAGCGACTGGCCCGGGTTGCTGGCAGCTGCCTTTATTGATGAAGGTGAAGAGGCGCAAAGGCAGAGACGCTCCGCTTGGAGCACCACTGATGAAGAAACTGAACCCGGTTTCTTTGCCCCAGTCGGCCAACGTTACATTGCCGATCTGACCGGTGTTCTGCCGGGTGGCAACCAAAGGAACGCTCACGCCATGGTTTGATGAAGTGGTGCAGCCGAAAAGGCTTGCGGTGACCATTAGAACTGCAAGTGAGTTTCTGCGCTTCATTGCCAACCTCCTGTGCTGAAGAACTGCAATGAGAGATTAGGGGGGTATAGCTCATTAATCGTCTTCCTGGCGTTGCCTGTTCGAAATTCTCCATTCATGCGGAATCCGGCAACAGTGTTTGTCCAGTGGGCTGCTGTTTGAGGGCGAGGTAAACACCTAGCATCGTCTCTACCGAGTGAGCCAATAGAGTCAATATCAACCCGCTCACGAGGTTAACTTTTGACGATAGGGTGAATACGATGAAAATCTCAAAACTGGCGATGTTTCTTGCGCTCGGCGTTTTAGGTTCACAGGCATTTGCGGGCGAAAGCCATTCAACTGCCGCGGACAGCAAGTTGCCTGTTGAAACGTACACTTACGACACGAAACTGGATATCCAGAAAGTCATTACGGTGACTGATATTCCTGACCAGTGCGGGCCAGTCCCGGCGCAAATGACGTATGAAGACTCTCACGGTCAACGGCATATCCTGCAGTATCAAGTCATGGGAACTGGCTGTTCAAATGGTTGAGTCGTGTGTGGAAGATGGAGGGTCGACACTCCATGCCTGCCGCACTCGTAATTTAAAAGCTTGTTATCGTTTCCTCGGCGAGCCTGTGATTTTTTCATCGGATGCCAACAAGCCTGGAATATAACTTTTAAGAAACTCCACCCATGTCCTGATCTTTGCATCCACGAATTTTCGTGATGGGTAGATTGCAAACAAATTCAACGCTTCAAGATGATAGTCGGGTAATACCCGCACTAACGTGCCCGCCCTGAGTCCATCGACTGCCGAAGCAATCGGCTGAATGCCGATGCCCATCCCGTTTGTAATCGCGATGGTCATGCCATCGGCGGTGTTGATGTGCAGGGGAGACAGCGGGATGTTGACGGTTTCCATGCCTTCTGGTCCCTCAAATGCCCAGTTTTCAGCCGGCATGACGGTATTAACAATTCTCAAGCAATCATGTGAGCCAAGAGCACTCGGGGACTCCGGGTGTCCGCGTTTCTTCAGGTACGCAGGCGAGGCGCAGAGGATGCTGTAGGTCATGCCGAGCCGCTGAGCGACAAACCCTGAATCGGGTAAATCCCGCGCTAAGACAATCGACATGTCATAGCCTTCTTCCAGCAAGTCAGGGAGCCGGTTGGTCAGGGTCAAATCAAACATCACCGAGGGATGAGTCTCTCTATAGCGGGCGATGGCATCGATCACGTAATGATTGCCAATGGCTGACATCGCGTGAATTTTCAGCCGGCCGACGGGCAGGGTATGAGCGGTGCCTGCTTCTTCATCCGCTTCGCGCATCTCTTCAAGAATTTTCTCGCAGCGTTGCAAATAGCGCAGACCGGCTTCGGTCAGCGCCAGGCGTCGGGTTGTCCGGTTAATCAGGCGAGTTTGAAGCCTGGCCTCCAGGCTGGAGACCGCTTTGGAAACGTTGGTTGTTGTGGTGTCCAACACCTCTGCCGCCGCGGTAAAGCTTCCGCTCTGAGCGACCGCCACAAAAAAACGCATGGTTTGGAAAACGTCCATCGTTTCCACCTCAAGGGGTATGGATGAAGAGGGCGGCCCTGCAAAAAGACCGCCCCCTCGTGGTGTATTACTTTTTCTGCGGAATAAATCCAGGTACACCCGTTTCCACGACTGAGTTGAATCGCACTCTAGTCGTAATATCGTCCTGAATTTCACGCATGGCCCTGTGTGGCAGGGTAGAAATATCAATGTTTTCCTGAATATGGCTCGGCGTCGCAGACGTGGTCAGGAAAGCGACTCCCCGCTGTACCGACCAGGCCAAAGCCACTTGAGCCGGGGTTTTCTGTATGCGCTTGGCGATCCCTGTAATCACCGAGTCTTCCAGTACGTTCGGCTCCATGCCATGCCCGAGTGGCGCAAACGCAAGGACAATAATTCCGTGCTGCTGACAATATTCAAGCAGTTCCCATTCAGGAAGATAAGGGTGGGATTCAACCTGCACGACGGCGGGTTTTATCCGGGCCACTGCCACAATCTCTTGTAACCGCTCCAGCGTGATATCAGACAAGCCGATGGACTTGCAGCGTCCTTCATCCACCAGGCGCTCAAGTGCCCGCCAGGTCTCTATTAACGTCACGCCTGAATCGTAGATGACTCGACCGTGCTCGTCTCTTGGGTCCTGATCATCACCGGGTTGAAAGGCAAACGGCGTATGGATCAGATAGCAATCGATGTAATCAACTTGTAGCCGTCGGCAACTCGCCTCAAAAGCAGGTTCGACTCGCTCGGGACGATGGTTGGTGTTCCACAGTTTCGTGGTAATGAACACGTCCTCGCGTCGGACCTTACCCGCCTCAATCACTTCCTGTAGGGCAACGCCGACCCTCTCTTCATTTCGATAACGTTCTGCGCAATCGAAATGGCGAAAGCCTGCTTCCAGCGCGGCCTTGACCGCTTGTGTTGTGACGCTGAGATCCCTGAACAACGTGCCAAATCCAACGGCTGGCATCTCACCGGATCCGTGTATCAGAGGGAATCGGGTATCGCGAAGCGCATCGTGAAATGATTCGTAAGGCATATCTTTTACTCCAATGTCTGGCGCTACTGATAGGAAGGTTTCTGGTCTTCGCGACTGGCCACTCGTTGCTCAAACACACCGGCGGAATTACCGCCGAGTGCCACGTACAGCCGCACCGTGTCGAGGTACTGCGCAGTCTTCACTCTGATTTGGCCCAGTAACGCTTGCTCATAAGCACGCTCAGCCTCCAGCACCTGGAGAATGCTGTTCTCGCCCTGCGCATAGGCTTGTTGGTTCAACCGAAAACTCGTTTCAGCCGCTCGCAACGCGTCCTCCTGCGCCAGATTTTCCTCGGCGTCATGATTGATTGCTTGCAGCGTGTCGGCGACCTGACCGAACGAATTAATGACGGTTTGCTGGTAGCCGGCGAGGGTTGCCTTGTAACCGTCGACGGCGGCCTGGCGTTCAGCTTTGAGCGTTCCGCCATTGAAGATGGGCGCCGTGAGCCCGGCAGCGAAACCCCAGAGTGCGGCGCCGCCATTGCCGGAAGCCGCTTGTGCAAGAGACGCAGACAACTCGACATGCGGATAGAGGTTGGCCGTCGCCACGCCAACCGCGGCGCTGGCCATGTGCAGTTCTGCCTCTGCTTGCCGTACGTCCGGCCGGTCGTGGGCCATTTCGGAAGGCAGGCTGACGGGCACGTTTGCCGGCAAGGCAAACTCGGCGAGCGTGAAGTCAGGTGCGATCCAGTCAGCCGGGCCTTTCCCCGTCAGAATCGAGAGCGCGTGGCGGGCCGAATCACGCTGCTGGGCGAGGGGCGGCAACAGCGTGCGGTCCTGAGCGAGCCGCGTTTCGGCCAGCGAAACATCGATCTGCGTGGTGCTGCCATTGGCGTGCGCCATGCGCACCAGTTCGAGGTTCTTTGCGTCATTGGCGAGCAACTTCTCGACGGCTGCCATCTGCGCGTTGGCCGAGGCCAGCAACAACGCCTGGCTCGCGACATCGCCCGTCAGGGTCAGGTACGCCGCTTCGTAGCGATGCTTCTGCAGATCGGTAAACGCTTGCTGTTGTTCGACCTGGCGCTTGTTACCACCGAAAACGTCAAGGTCGAAGCCAACCCGTGGCCCAATCGCATAGAAATTGGAGATGGAAGGTTCTTTCGCGTTGTGCACCCGTTGGCGGCCAGCCTGGGCGCCAAAGTCGACCTGCGGATACAGCGCTCCTTCCGCCGCAGCGACGAAGGAAGCCGCTTGCCGGATCGTCGCGTCTGCCGCTACGAGCTCAAGATTGCCGTCAATGGCGCGACGTACAAGCTTGTCGAGCTTCGGCGAGCGAAACGCAGACCACCAGTCACCGTTGACCTTCTTGCCCAGGTCAATGTGCTGTTCACCGGGTTTGTTGCCACCTTGGCCAAGACGCTGCTCGGCCTGTTGGTCGTAGTGCTGCGACAGGCTCGGTGGCGGCATTTGATAGTCAGGGCCGACGGTGCAAGCGGTCAGGAATGCAAGAGCCGACACCGCGGCGAACGTGGTTTTGAACGTCTGTCTATTGATGAAGCGCGCATGGGATTTCATTTGGCAAACTCCACGAAAACTAGTTGGTCGGAACGGGCTTGCGAAGAAAGACAACCAGTGGGCTGACCACCAGCATCGCGAACATCAAAATCTTGAACTGGTCGACCACCGCGATAAAAGCAGCCTGGCCGGTGATCATTTCGTTGAGCCCCGCCAGTGCTTGCAGGGACGTCGGCGCGGAATGCGCAGCGGCGCGATACGGCGTCAGGTTGCTGACCAGCGCCATGTGCATCGCCTGCGTGTTGTTGAAGAAAAACAGCTGCACAATCGCAACGCCCAGGGTGCTGCCGTACACCCGTGACAGATTGAACAGACCGGTGCCTTCCGGGCGTAACGTCGGGTCGAGCGTACTGAACGCGACCTTGGTCAGCGACGGCATCAACATGCCGATGCCAATCCCCTGGATTGCACCCGCCACCGCCACGGGCGACCAGTCCATCAGCGGCGAATAGCCGAGCATCAGCCAGTTGGCATAAATCACCACGGCGACGCCTGCCGCCACGAACAATCGGCGGTCGAAACGCTCGGGCACACGGCCCATCAACAGGAACGCACCGACCAGCCCGATCCCGCGCGGAATCGTCAGGGAGCCCGTGGTGTCAGGCGGGTAGCCGAGAATCTCGTCGAGCATCGGCGAGGTCAGCGCCATGGTCGACAACAGCACGAAACCCACGGCGAAAAAGATGACCGTCGACAGCACGAAGTTGCGGTCGTTGAACAAACGCTTGTTGAGGAAATGCACCTTCGCGGTCAGCACATGCACAGCGAACAGGTAGAGCCCCAGTGCACAGCCGATCGCTTCCAGCCAGATCTCGGTCGAGGAAAACCAGTCCAGGCGTTCACCACGGTCGAGCAACATTTGCAGGCTGATCAAACCCAGCGTGAAGCTGCCGAAGCCAAAGAAGTCGAACGACGGACGTTTCTCGGCCTTTTTCTCGGCAAGCAAAAGCGCCATTGCGAGGAAGATAAACGCCGATAACGGAAGGCTGATGTAGAAGATCGGGCGCCATCCGAAATGTTCGCCGAGCCAACCACCGATGCTCGGGCCGCTGACGATGCCGAACAGCACGATGGCCGTCCACGTCGCACCAAATTTCGCACGCTTTTCGAGTGGCAATGTCTCCAGCGCGATCGCCATCGACAGCGGTGCCAGCACGCCACTCGCCAGGCCTTGAACAATGCGCGCGCCAATGAATTCCAAAGACGTCGTTGCCTGCGTAGCGAGCAGCAAGCCAAGGACGAAGAAGGCCAGCGCAGCTTGGTAAACCCGCTTCAAGCCATAGCGCCCGGCGAGCCATTGCGCAATCGGCATAGTGATGGCGCTGGCAGCCAGGTACGAGGTGAATATCCAGCCAGCCTGGTCGTCGGTCATCGACAGGCTGCCCTGAATCAACCTGAGTACCGCATTCGGAAGCGGCAGGTTCGCCGACTGCATATAGGTGGCGAGCAGCGCGGCGAACCTTAATGCCCCCGCACCTTGAGGTCCTGCAAGTTTGGCGTTCATCAGAAGTTACCCGCGGTCAAAAGCGCCTTGAGCGGATGCCACCAAGGCGTGCGATACCCGGTATCGACCTTGACCGTGGCGCTGGTGCCCGAGAAAAGGGGCAGGGCAGGGTCCATCTCATCGAGTTCGAGTCGGACCGGCACCCGCTGGACAACCTTGACCCAGTTGCCGGTCGCGTTTTCCGGCGGCAGCAATGCGAAGTCCGATCCAGCACCCGGACTCATGCTGGTCACGTGGGCTTTGAAGATGCGATCAGGATACGTATCGATACTGATGGTCGCTTCCTGGCCTCGACGCATGTGGGTCACGTCGGTTTCGCGGAAGTTGGCCTCTACCCAGATCTCGCGATCGGACAGCAGCGCAAAGGCTGGCGCACCGTTGTTGACGTAGTTGCCGACCTGTAAATCGTCGACCTTGGCCACGATGCCATCGTCCGGCGCATACACCGTCGCGTACGAGAGATACAGCTGCGCCTCGTCGAGCTGAGCCTTGGCCTCGCGAACCGATGGGTGACTATCGGCTTCGATGTTCGGATTACCGTTCAAGGCAACGACCGTACTGGCGATCTGTTGTTCGACCGACGCGATTCGTTGTCGGGCAACTTTAAGGTCGGTGTCGGCGCGCTCGTAAATGGCGCGCGAGACGAACTCGGTAGCGACCAGCGCCTTCTTGCGGGCAAACTCCCGCTGGTCGAAATCGGCCGACTCTTTGGCCGATTGCATTTCAGCCTGCTGCTGGCGGTAGCTGGCCTTGAGGCCATCAATACGAAGTCGCGCGACGCTCAGTTGTGCTTGTGCACGGTCAACGGCGATCTGGAGTGGTTTCGGGTCGATCCGAAACAGAATCTGGCCCTTGTGGACAGGCTGATTGTCCTCGACTGCGATCTCGACAACTTGCCCGGAAATGCGCGCATTGATCGATGCCTTCGCCACTCGGGCGTAAGCGTTATCGGTCGAAACAAAGGGCTCGCCCGCTACATAGTGGGCGTAACCAACCGCGGCGAAAAGGAGAGGAAAACCCACCATCAGCACTGGCCGTAATTTCTCTTTTAACGGCTTTTTGATGGGCAAGTCAGACGGGTTCGGCCCTGGATGCTCGAAGGTCTGTGTAGCTGGGATGTCGAACTGTTTGGTCATGATCGAATGCACCTATTAACCGGGAAGTCGGGCTAACACCCACAAAAACAGCCATACCGTGTGCGGTCAGGAGGATCGCTCCGCCGCCTCTGTTTCGTCGCCGCAATACCCAGTTCGAGCTCCGCTACAACAAACCTCAAAGCCAAGGAATTTCTGGTTCCTTAATTTTGTGCGATGGTGTAAGAATATCCCCCGAGCCCATCTTCATTCAAGGATTTTGTACGACATGGCACAAAAAAAGATTACAGAGGCGAAAGGCCGCGGCCGTCCACGCGCGTATGACCCGCAGACAGCGCTTTTGCAGGCACTTGATGTTTTTTGGAGCACCGGATATTCCGGCGCTTCTCTGGACAGCATCGCCACGGCCGCCGGCATGAATCGCCCAAGCCTCTATGCGGCATTCGGCGACAAGCACGCGCTCTATATCAAAGCGCTTGAGCAGTATTGGGAGTTTGCCGCTGCCGCCATGCAGGAGGCGCTGACGGACAACGAACTGACCTTGAGCCAGGCATTGATGCGGTTTTATGAGGGGCAGTTGTCGATCTACTTCTCGGGTGACGGCCAACCGCGCGGTTGTTTTGCAATCGGCACGGCGACGACCGAAGCCGTCGAAGATTCTGAAATACGAGACGTGCTGTCGGACCGGCTCAGCAGGCTCGATGCCGATCTCGAAACGCGTCTGCGAACGGCCATCAGTTCCGGCGAATTGAAAGGCGATGTTGACCCGGCAGCTCTTGCGGTACTCACGTCATCCCTGCTGCATAGCATTTCCATACGTGCACGGGCGGGCAAATCCCGCGCTGAATTGACCGAGCTTGCCCGCAGTGCGGTCAACGTGATCTGCGGTGTGTGAGGTTCACTGTGAGTGAAGGACTCGACGATATTCTTGCCGAACAGCTAGCCGTGATTTTTTGTGGCATCAACCCAGGCGTAACTGCCGCTGCCCAAGGCCATCATTTTGCGGGCCGGGGCAATCGCTTCTGGCGCACGCTGCATCTCGCCGGCTTTACGCCTGAGGAGGTGCGCCCGGAAAACGATCGGATAATCTTGCAGTATCAGTGTGGATTAACGGCCGTGGTGGAACGGCCTACGGCGCGAGCGGATCAGCTGGCTGCCCATGAATTCATCGCTGCCGCTGCAGACTTTGAACAAAAGATCGTGCGTCATGCGCCACGCTTTGTGGCGTTTCTCGGTAAAGCGGCGTATTGCGCGCTATCCGGCCAACGAGACATTGCATGGGGGCTTCAGCCAAAGACCTTCGGCAATGCCTCGGTATGGATCCTGCCCAATCCCAGTGGGAGAAATCGCGCGTTCACACTTGATCAACTGGTGGGCGCGTACCGCCAACTCTATTTAGCGACAGGCGAGCAACCTCACCATTAAGCCAGGTACCGCCGAAACCACCCCAGCGTCCGGTCCCAGGCCAGCTTGGCCGCGGCCTCATCGTATCGAGGCGTGGAGTCGTTATGGAAACCATGATTGGCCCCAGGGTAGATGTACGCTTCATAGGTCTTGCCCGCGGCTTTCAGTGCCTTCTCATAGGCGGGCCAGCCTTCGTTGATGCGCGTATCCAGTTCGCCGTAGTGCAGCATCACCGGCGCCTTGATGCGGGCGACATCCTTGGTCTCTGGCTGTCGGCCATAAAAAGACACGGCAGCCGCCAGTTCTGGATAAGCCACGGCCGCCGCATTGACGACGCCACCGCCGTAGCAGAACCCGGTGATCCCTACTTTTCCAGTGGTTGCGTCATGCTTCATCAACCACTCGATGGCGGCGAAAAAGTCGTTCATGAGCTTTTCAGGGTCGACGGTCGCCTGCAGCTCCCGGCCTTTTTCATCGTTGCCAGGATAGCCGCCCACCGACGTCAGGCCATCAGGGGCGAGGGCGATGAAGCTTGCCTTGGCCACACGCCGCGCGACGTCTTCGATGTACGGGTTGAGCCCGCGATTTTCATGCACAACCACCACCGCCGGCACCTTGCCGGTGGCTTTCGCCGGACGCACCAGATAGCCACGAACCTGCCCGTTGCCCTTGGGGGATGGATAGGTGATGTACTCGGCAACAATGTCCGGGTCGGTAAATTCAACCTGCTCGGCGAGCGCATAATTCGGACTCAGCGCGGCGAGGAGGGCGCTGGCGGCCAAACCGCCCAAGGTGAACAACGCCGCCCGATCCAGAAACTCACGTCGGTTGATCTTGCCGTGGGCGTAGTAGTCGTACAGTTCGAGCAGTTCCGGGGCAAAGTCTTTCGCAGTGAGACGGGTCATCTGTGCGCTTCCTCTTGGGCGGGCCGATTGCTCTGTCGGTTGGACAGGGTGGGCGATACCTGTCGAGCGTAGCTGTTCACAAAAAAGAGGCCTCGCAGACGGGGTGAAAACGCGAAGAGGGTGGCTCAAGCAAACGCCCGAGATTGTTTTGGGGGCTTGCTTTTGGGTTAGGACGCGGCTGCCCGGAACTTACTACTGTCGATCGCCACAAGCTCACTTACGGCCAAGCTCGAATCATCAGGCGGTAGCTAAGTTTTCACACAATCTGTGATGGTCGATTTTTAGAGTAATTGTTTTTACTAATTATGTAACTTTTAATAAGTTTTTATAGACTGATTTTTTAAGTTGACTGGGCAATCTGTGATCTAAGTGCGGAGTTTCAGCGCTTTAGCTCCACTGCAATGTGTGTAGAATTATTTCGAAGATACAATATGAAACAAATAGTCGGTTGAATCGTAATGTAACGAAATTATAGAAGTGTTCTGTTTTCCAACGAGAAAAGTTGATTTTTCTTACATTGCGGGTAATCGTCTGAGGTCAAAACATGGAGTTCGACGTCATTGTTGTAGGTGCAGGAGCAGTTGGTGGGTCAATCGCGTATGAGTTGTCCACGCGTGGTTTAAATGTCTGTCGAGTCGGTGAGACTGATCGTACAAATGCAGCGTCAAGGGCTGCCGGAGCGATGAATGGATGTTTCGGGGAGGTTAACAAGCGGCCTGCTGGCAAGTGATTTTGGTCGATTGAAATTAGACATGGACCGACAAGCTCAACACCTGTGGTCAAGTTGGGCGGAGCGTTTGGCAATTTCTTCGGGTGATTCCAGCTCGTTGTTTACAGCGATTGGGACCCATGTGCTGCTCAACACCGCCGGCATGGATGAGGTGGACAGCGTTAACTACGACACCATCGAGAGAACCCTTCGTGAGTATGGTGAGCCGTTCGAAACTGTTGATCCACGCAAAATGGAGTGGCTGAAGCCCAACCATCTGGTTCGCCCTTTGCGTGGGCTGTACATACCAAACGAGCATTCCGTGAACTCTCATCTTTTGCTGGAGAAACTGGATGCTGCATTTGTCTCCGAGGGCGGCACTCTGAAAAATGAGAACGCCCAACGCGTGTTGGGTGAGGGTGGAGTAGTCACCGGCATTGAGTTATGCAATGGAGAGGTTCTTTGGGCTAAAAAGGTTGTGATTGCGGCAGGCGTTCAATCTTTAGACCTGCTTAGTGATTTCGACGAGCTCGTAAAGAAAATTCCACCGTTGTTCAGTGGATATGGCGTTTCAATTCTCGTGAAAATGCCAGAAGGGGTTGAGTTGCCTAGTTCTGTCATACGGACGCCAAATCGTGCTTTTGCGTGCGGCTTGCACTGTGTCCCTCGTGGGGACGGGGTCCTGTATTTGGGAGCTACTAATATAATTTCCGAGCAGCCTAAACAACAGGCTCTCATATCGGATGTTCAGTTTTTGCTTGACTGTGCTGTTGATCAGTTGAATCTGGACCTTCATGGTGCTGAAATCATTTCCATACAGGTTGGCAACAGACCAATTCCGGCAGATGGTTTCCCATTGATTGGCGAGTGCGGCATTGAAGGTCTTTGGCTTGCAACAGGCACCTACCGAGACGGCCTGCACCAATCACCATTGCTTGCGCGGTATATAGCTGATTGCCTTACCGATATAGAGACTCCCGATCTAGATCTCAGCCCTTTCAAACCTGTGCGTGCTCCGTTATCTGGGTTTGCCCGCGAGAATACGGTCAGGGAAACGGTACAGCAGATGTTTGCCACAGGATATGAGTATCGTTGGGATATAAAACCTTACTGGTTTCCTTTGCTGGATGAAGGACTTTCGCGCAACTACGAACAACTTATAAATGACTTGCACCCGTCATTTACGCCTCCGCCGGAGTTGGTCGCATTCTCCTATCTGTATGAGTCAATTTTGAAAAGACTTTCGCAGTATTACAAGGAGTGGTCATGAGTCTTACAGATCGTGAGTATCTTGCTATTAGTCAAGCGCGGGCCATGTTGCAAGCGTCTGGGGTCTGGGACTTGGAAGCCGACTTGAGTTGTCTTATAGATCGCTATATCGAACGGGTGGATAAAAGCCGTGCGCTCGATGAATTTATGTTAGCGGTTAAAGAACGCTGTAACCGAATTCCTCTCGGGCATATTGTTGGCATGGTGGAGTTTGACGAAATGCCGCTGGTGGTTGGTACCGGCGTGTTTATCCCCCGCCCTCACAGCCAAATCATTCACAAATGGCTGGAGACCAGTGCTGCGCTGCGACCGGGAGCTACTGTTCTCGATTTGTGTGCCGGAAGCGGCGCGATTGGCTTGGCGATCGCACGGCGCAGACCGGATCTGAAAGTGACATGTGTGGAGTTTGATGAGATAGCGATGCAGTATCTCAAACGCAACATCGATCGACTGGCCTGCAAGGGGGGGCAGGTCAATCACTTGCAGGCAGACATTCGCGACAAACAGGCATTTACGCGATTCACAGATCAGGTTGGTTTGATTGTCGCTAATCCTCCGTACGTCCCACAGTCCCAAGAGTTGTTACCTGAGTGGAGCAATCACCATCCACGGGAGTCGGTCTATTCCGGGGTCGATGGGCTTGAACTGATACGGCAAATCATCTCGCTCGCGAACCAGTTACTTAGTCGTGAAGGTTGGCTAGTCATTGAGCACGGCGAGGAACAGGCCAGAGCGGTGCGTGAACTGTTCAAGCAGAGTCAGCTGACAAATACACAAACTGTAATCGATAAGGAAGCGTCCGACGCCTCGGGCAGCTCAGTAATGACCATCGGATGCAAATCTCATTGATTTTCAGAAAGGAACTTTAGCTATGGATGTGCAAACTAGACAAGACTGGATGAGCATTCGTCGCGGCAACACCACTGGTGCACTGGCGAAGGCTTACGAGGAAGGGCTGACAGGTTTTACGGTTGCGAGTCGTGTGGGTAAGCACATTACCTTGCAGAACGGAGGCACATTCACAGAGTTTGTTTCCTGTTCGTACTTGGGCTTGGAAACCCACTCTGCATTGATCTATGCCGCACACCAGGCTATGGAAACTACCGGACTACACCTGTCGTCTTCTCGAAGTGCGATGCGCCCAAGTTACCTCCCTCAACTGGAAGAGTTGCTTGCTCAGATTTACGGAGGTAGCGGCGTTGCGGTGTTTACCTCTACCAGCAGTGTCCATTTAGGTGTTTTACCGTTGCTGGGGAGTGGTTCGTTGAGTGGGTATCCAGTCAAAAAACGAATCCACTGGCTGATGGATAAAACCGCCCATGCTTCGATGCAGGTACTTAGGGGGATTTTGGAGCAGTTCGGACCTGTTTCTAGAGTTGAGTCCACCAGCCAAGAATCAATGACCACAGCGCTGAAAGTCTGCACCGACAAAGGTGAAACTCCTGTGCTCTTGATCGATGGAATTGGCTCGATGAGTGGTCTTGTACCCATCGCCGAGCTCTCTCGGCAGCTAGAGTCGGCACAGGGATACCTATACGTAGACGATGCTCATGGTATTTCGATCGTCGGACGTCATGGTGCGGGATATGCCTTTTCAGCGGTTGATCACTCATTACCTGCAAATATTATTCTGGCAGGGTCTCTCTCCAAGGCATTTGGTGGCGCGGGTGGTTTTGTCGTGGTTTCAGATCCACGGGATGTTGAAGTTATCCGAACCCTGGCCAATCCGCTGATATTTGGTCATTCCATTATGGTGCCCATGCTGGCGGCTAACGTTGCCTCGGCGAAAATCCATCTCAGTGACGAGATCGATATGCTGCAACGGCGACTTTGGGAAAATGTCGCCCTTTTAGATTCCCTCACCGACAACCAGTTGCTCAACGCAGGTATCCAGTCACCCGTCAGAGGAGCCTTCTTTGACACAGAGGAGGCCGGCTTGCAGGCTGCGAGAACCCTGCGTGACCAAGGCATGCTGCTCTTTCCTGTGTTTTACCCAATCATTGCCAAAGGCAAAGCGATGCTGCGTTTTGCAATTTCAGCAGACCACAGTGGCAAAGACATCAAGTTATTGGGGGCTGCTCTAGGGGCTATGACGAACAAGGGGTTATGGGTGCCTGCTATCAATGAGCAGGATCACGCCTGACTGACGACTCTCTACCAGAAATTGGCAAACGGAGGTGCAAAAGATGAAACAACAGGGACAGTTATCACCGACAGGCACGTCTAACATTTTGCAGCCGCAGCGGGAGCGGCTTGACTCGATAAATTTGCAAGTTGTCGACCTGCTCTCTGAGCGAATGAAAGTGTGCATGGACATTGCCGAGCTCAAAGCCGTCCATGGCATTGCGATGATGCAACCCGGACGAATTTCCTACGTGCTCGATATGATTAAGACTAGATCGGAGGCGGTAGGATTGAGGGCAGAATACACCGAGTCGATATTCAAACTGATTATAGAAGAGACGTGTATTCAGGAAGATGTCCTGATTAATCGGTGTCTGGCTGAGGGGCGGCCTTCATGAAAATATTGCTGATTGATAACTTTGATTCCTTCACCCAGAACATTGCTCAGTATTTGTATGAGGTGACAGGTATTTGCGCGGATGTAGTCAAAAATACCTTTTCGTACAATGAATTGGGCATCGAAAAATATGATGCTGTAGTGCTGTCGCCCGGTCCAGGGCACCCCGGTCAGGAGGCTGATTTTGGTGTGTGCGGTGACGTCATTCTCCGTTCTCCTGTCCCGTTGCTTGGTATTTGTCTAGGACACCAAGGCATCGCTCAATTTCTTGGGGGGACTGTGGGGTACGCTCCCAGCCCTGTGCATGGCTACCGCAGTCGGATTACTCATTCCGGTAAAGGGCTCTTTCGAGATTTACCGGAGCAGTTCGAAGTGGTCAGATACCATTCGTTGATGTGTACCAGCCTCCCAGCAGAGCTCCAATGTACGGCTTGGACGTCTGAAGGTGTGGTCATGGCAATCGAACATATCACTAGACCGGTTTGGGGTGTCCAGTTCCACCCCGAATCCATCGATTCAGAGTATGGCCATGCGCTATTGAGCAACTTCATACGCATGGCGCTGGAACATAACGTCAGTGCTAGAGCTCACTTAGAATCAGACACGGAATGTACGTCATCAAAAGATGCATACGTCGCAGTAGGGGGGATGCTGAATATGCAGCTTGCCTATCGCGAGTTTTCCGAATGCACGGATCCACTAGCAGTATTTTCAACGCTCTATACAGATGATCGTTATGCTTTTTGGCTAGACAGCGAGAAGTCAGAAAGACCTAATGCTCGCTACTCGATCATGGGTAGTGGGGAGGCGCAAGGAGCGATAAGGCTTGAGTACGATGTTAACGATGAGTGCCTGAAGCTTGAGGGCCCCAAAGGTAAAAAAAGTATCAAAGGAGACTTTTTTACACTGATTGCACAGATCTTCGAAGCTGTGCAGGTGGCGACCCCTCAGTACTTGCCGTTTGTTTTCAAGGGCGGTTTTGTTGGCTTTCTCGGTTACGAATTGAAAGCTTTGGCGGGTGGATGCAAAATTTACCGTTCGGTTTATCCGGATGCTTCATTCATGTTTGCGCCGCATTTCTTTGTCTTTGATCATCATGAAGACAAGGTCTATGAATGCCTGATGACTGCGACTGACGATGCTGTGGATTGGCCTTCCTTACCTGATTTTCTCCATCGTAATGATGAGTCAGCTGGTGATTGCAATTCGTTTATTCCAGGTGCCGTAGATCAGCTGAAGCTCTCGCTTGAGGACGGGCCAGATGATTACATCAGTAAGATCAATCAATCTCTCAAGTACATCACCGATGGGGAGTCATACGAGATCTGCCTGACCAATAGGGCAAAAATGGCTTACAGCGGTGCGCCTTTGAGTGCTTATTGGCGAATGCGCGAGGCTAGCCCCGTACCCTACGGTGCCTACCTCTCGTTTGCAGGATTTTCAGTATTAAGCGCTTCGCCCGAAACCTTTCTCAGAATCGATGACAGCGGATTGATCGAGTCCAGACCGATCAAGGGAACCAGGCCGCGTAGTAAACAATTCGCAGAGGACCAAATACTACGGGATGAGCTACGTAGCTCGGCCAAGGACAGGGCCGAGAACCTAATGATTGTAGATTTGGTGCGCCATGATTTGAATCAAGTGTGCCGTCCAGGGAGCGTTCATGTTCCTGAGATTTTCTCAGTAGAAAGCTTTTCCTCGGTCCACCAACTTGTCTCAACAGTTCGTGGCCACCTTCGCTCGGATATTTCAACAATCGAAGCTATTCGAGCTTGTTTCCCGGGAGGCTCAATGACGGGAGCTCCGAAGAAACGCACGATGGAAATTATTGACGTATTGGAGTCCTCTGCCCGTGGTGTCTACTCAGGCGCATTAGGCTGGTTATCTTTCAGTGGTGGAGCGGAGCTGAGTATTGTCATCCGAACAGCAGTACTCCAAGGTAACGAGGCGAAATTTGGAATTGGTGGCGCGATAGTTGCGCACTCTGATCCACAGCAAGAGCTTGAAGAAACGTTGGTCAAGGCTAGCGTGCCTTATTACAGTTTTGTCGCAGGGAGCGAATCATTATGAGCGACACGGTTGTTGTGTTGGGAGGAGCGGGTTTGGTTGGCTCATTGATCAGCCGCATTCTTATGCAATATGGATACGATGTCCGGGTGGTGGATCGCAGGCCTTCCGAACAGGAAAGTGGCTTCTATGAAGTCGATGTCACAAGTCCGTTCAGCAACACCGGGCACATCTTCCAAGGGGCGGTGGCAGTGGTCTTTGCATTGCCCGAAAACGTGGCTATTCGGGCAATACCTTGGGTTGTTGGCTCCGTTTCGAACGATGTTGTATTCATACCGACTTGTTCTGTTCAGGAGCCTTTTTACAGAGCATTGAAGAATGCTTCGTCCCAGCAGCCTTTCGTCGGCGTCAATCCGATGTTTTCACCCAAGCTCTCCGTACAGGGACGCACCGTCGCAATTTGTCTGGAAGATGGCGACTCACCTTCGACTTTCATCGAACAGCACTTGATGGGGGCTGGGATGAAGATTAAGCGAATGACGCCGGTGGCCCATGATGAACTCATGGCGCTATGTCAGGCGCTGCCCCATGCCGCAATTCTCGGGTTCGGTTTAGCGTTGGCAAAGTCGTCACTTGATCTGGAAAGCGCTCTTGAAGTGATGCCACCACCGATGCGGACAATGATGGCGTTGCTGGCCCGGGTTCTGGTCAATCCGCCTGAAGTCTACTGGGACATACAGCTAGAAAATGACCAAGCCAACCGCCAGCGCGCCGCGCTGGCGGAAGGAATGGAACGCTTGATGAATAATGTCTCTAATCAGGATTTTGACGAGTTCAGATGCGACTTACGGGACGTTTCAAATGCTTTGGGTAGTCGTTTGAACTCAGGGGCCGTCGATTGTCAGCATGTTTTTTCATTACTGAACTGACCGAGTCCTCGCCATGGAAGTGCGCTGGGTTCGTTTCACGGGAGCATTGCGAAATCTCCCGTGAATACTTTGAGGGAGATAAGGAGCTTGGCTAATGCCGTTAATAAGTGAGATAGCGCAACACAGAGCAAAATCAAAACGATGGTCTGCCCTAACCGTGCTGATGCTGCCAGTACTACTGGTGACCGTAGACAATACGGTGCTTGGATTTGCGTTACCAAAGATTGCCGAGGCCCTGAGTCCGAGCGCTAGTCAGCAGTTATGGATGATCGATGCCTATTCACTGGTATTGGCGGGATTACTGGTGTCGATGGGTAGTCTGGGCGATCGAATCGGTCATCGAAAGTTGTTACTGGCCGGTTCTTTGGGTTTTGTCATTGTGTCGGTGCTGACCGCCTATTCCCAAACGGCCATGCAACTGATTGCCGGGCGAGCTTGCATGGGGGTTTTCGGTGCGATGTTGATGCCCTCTACTTTGGCATTGATACGTTCGGTGTTTCTGGATCGAGAGGAGCGCAGAGTCGCTGTCGCGATCTGGGCAACAACTCTGACGGTAGGATCAGCGCTCGGTCCTTTGGTCGGTGGGGTTTTGCTGGAGTTTTTCAGCTGGGGGGCGATTTTCCTATTGGCAATACCCGTATTGGTACCGTTGTTGGTATTGGGACCAGTGTTGTTGCCCGAGTCCGAGAAAGACTGTTCAGGGCCATTGGATCCGCTGAGCATCCTGCAATCGATGGTTGCCCTCAGTGCCATCGTTTACGGCATTAAACACAGTGCCAGTAATGGTCTCGACTGGATGGCGCTGACAGCATTTGTAATCGGCATAGTTGCTGGGTGGATGTTTGTGCATCGGCAGTTACGTCTGCCTGTGCCGCTGATGGACCTGAGTCTGTTCCGAAGTGGCGCCTTTAGCGGCTCCGTACTAATCAATTTGATGAGCCTCGCGTTCCTCGTCGGCTTTGTGTTCTTCACCACTCAGTTCTTACAGATCGTCCTTCAGATGTCCCCGTTGAATGCCAGCTTTGCGTTAGTACCTGGTCAGATCATGGCGATCGTAGTGGGAATGGCAGTCGTGCCTGTAGCGCGGCGAGTACCGGTGCATGTGCTGGTACCGATTCTGATGGCGTTTGCTGGGGCGGCGTTTTTGTTGGTCGCCAGCATCGGCAGCAGCCTGACCGTTCTGGTGGTGGCTTTTGCCTTGCTGAACATCGGCGTGGGCGCGATTGCGACGGTATCCAACGATGTGATTTTATCGGCAGCACCGCCGGAAAGGGCGGGTGCGGCGTCCGCCATTAGTGAAACGGCCTATGAAGTGGGTGTTGTTTTGGGGACGACGGTGCTTGGTGGTCTTGTCACAGCCTACTATCGCGGTGCATTGCAGCTTCCGGGCTTTTTGAGCGAGGTTCAGACGATGCTGGCGAGTGAGACGCTATCGGGTGCTAATCATGTAGCGGTGCAGTTGTCAGGAGATCAGGCAAGAGAGCTGATGACGCAGGCGGGAAGTGCATTCGAGGGTGGAATTAATCTGGCTTCGTGGGTGACGTTCGGCTTGGCACTCATGGCGATATTGATTGCCTGGCGCGCTCTGCAGACACCGAAGACGAAGCTTGCTGAAGGGCAGTGATCGAAAACGAACGTCGGGCCGTTTGCCACACGGCCCGACTGTTTCAGTGCTCGAAGTTACCAAGCAGGTTCCAGGTTTTCACCCAGTCTGTTCAGTCTCTTTTGTTCCCTAGGTTTACGCCCTCGACTGCTTACACACGCGCCGGAATTTATGCAACAGCGGTTCGGTGTAGCCATTGGGTTGTGCGCATCCCTCGAACACCAGTGCGCAGGCCGCTTGAAACGCAACTGACCGCTCGAAGTCCGGCGCCATGGGTGTGTAGATCGGATCGGCAGCGTTCTGCTCATCCACGACCCGCGCCATACGCTGCAATATCTCGACGGTCTGGTCCTTGGTGATCACCCCGTGTCGCAGCCAGTTGGCCATGTGCTGGCTGGATATGCGTAAGGTCGCGCGATCTTCCATCAAGCCCACGTTATGGATGTCGGGCACCTTCGAGCAGCCGATGCCTTGTTCGACCCAGCGCACCACATAGCCCAGCAAGCCTTGCGCGTTGTTTTCGACTTCCTGACGAATCTCATCGGCCGACCAGGATGGCTCGGTGACGACCGGCACGCTGAGCAAGCCGTCCAGAAGTGCCGGGCTGGCGCCACCGAAGTCTGTTGTTTCAAGGGACTCCTGCACTGAGCGCACGTTGACCTGATGGTAATGCAGCGCGTGCAAGGTGGCGGCGGTCGGCGAGGGCACCCATGCGGTATTCGCGCCCGCTTTCGGGTGGGCGACTTTCTGTTTGAGCATATCGGCCATCCGGTCCGGCATGGCCCACATGCCTTTGCCAATCTGCGCTCGCCCACGCAATCCACAGTCCAGACCGACGAGCACGTTGTTGCGCTCGTAGGCCTCGATCCACGAGATGTTTTTCATGTCACCCTTGCGCAGCATCGCGCCCGCTTCCATGGCGGTGTGCATCTCGTCGCCGGTGCGATCCAGAAAACCGGTGTTGATGAACGCGACCCGTGAGGAAGCTGCCGCGATACAGGCCTTGAGGTTGACGCTGGTGCGTCGCTCCTCGTCCATGATGCCCATTTTCAGGGTATGACGTTCGAGCTGGAGCAGGTCTTCGATGCGGCTGAACAATTGCTCGGCGAAGGCCACTTCGGCGGGGCCGTGCATTTTCGGTTTGACGATGTAGACGCTGCCGGTGCGGGAGTTAACGCGGCGTCGCAGGTCATGCAAGGCAATCAGGCTGGTGATGACGCCGTCGAGAATGCCTTCCGGGATTTCCAGTCCGCCCTTGTCGAGAACCGCCGGGCTGGTCATCAGGTGTCCGACGTTACGGATGAACAGCAACGACCGCCCGTGCAGCGACAGTGAGCTGCCATCGGCCGCGGTGTACTCACGGTCGGGATTCAGCCGTCGCGTGATGGTTTTACCGTTTTTCTCCAGGTCCTCTTTCAGGTCGCCCTTCATCAAACCCAGCCAGTTGCGGTACACCTGCACCTTGTCATCGGCGTCGACCGCCGCGACCGAGTCTTCACAATCAATGATGGTCGAGAGTGCTGCTTCAATCAGCAGATCCTTGACCCCAGCGGCGTCAGCCTGGCCGATGACGCTCTGCCGATCGATCTGAATTTCGACGTGCAGATCGTTGTTTTTCAGCAGAATGGCCGTGGGATCAGCGAGTGAACCCTGATAGCCGATGTACTGCGCGGCGTTCGATAAACCGGTTTGGCTTCCGTCTTTCAAGGAGGCTTGCAGTGCGCCGTTGTCGATCCGGTAGCGCGCCACCTCGGCATGGGAACCGCTGCTCAAGGGGAATGCCTGATCCAGGAAACCACGGGCAAACGCGATGACTTTCGCCCCGCGCACGGGGTTGTAAGTCCGGCCCGGTTCGGCGCCGCCGTCATTGGAAATCACATCGGTGCCGTAGAGCGCGTCGTACAGCGATCCCCAGCGCGCATTGGCGGCATTCAGCGCATAACGTGCGTTGACCGCCGGGACAACCAGTTGCGGTCCGGCCTGCACACTGATTTCCGTATCGACGTTGGTGGTGCTGACCTTGACGTCTGCGGGTTGCGGTTGCAGGTAACCAATACCGCTCAGGAAGTCGCGATAAGCCGGCATGTCCGTCACCGGTCCCGGGTGGGCGCGGTGCCAGGTGTCCAGTTCGGTTTGCAGGCGATCACGCTCAGCCAGCAGCGCGCGGTTGATAGGTGCCAGTTCATGCACCAATGCGGCGAAACCACTCCAGAACGCTTGAGGGTCCAGGCCGGTTCCCGGCAGCACGTCCAGATCAACGAAACGTTGCAAGACAGGCGCGACCGTGAGGCCTTGGCAGTTCACGAAATCGGTCACTTTTTGCATCTCCATCACACAGTGTTATCGAGCGCTAAATCGCGCCCGGCTCAATTCAGTTCAGGCATTGCGCGCCGGCCTTGGCCACTTGTGCGTCCTGCTCGGCTTTGACACCGGACACCCCAACCGCGCCGATCACCTGGCCGTCGACGATGATCGGCACGCCGCCCTCAAGGGACGTCAGTAATGGCGCGGACAAAAAGGCGTGGCGCCCGCCATTGACCATCTCTTCATAGCCTTTGGATTCGCGCCGGCCCAGGGCCGAAGTGCGGGCCTTTTCGGTGGCGATGTAGGCGCCAATCGGAGCGCAACCGTCGAGGCGTTCGAGAGCCAGGGGATGGCCGCCGTCATCGACAATCACGATGGTCACGGCCCATTGGTTGTTCTGCGCTTCGGTGCGTGCCGCCGCGAGGATTTGGCTGACTTCGGTCTGGCTCAGTACGGCTTTGCTTTTCATGGGGATTCTCCAGTACTCGGTTAGGGCAAGGCGGCTTCGACCAGTTCGATCCAGTGCCTGACAGGGGTTCGGCCCGCACCGTCGAGGTGGGACTGACAGCCGATATTGGCCGTGACAATGACTTCGGGATGTCCGCTTTCCAGCGCATTGAGCTTGTTGTCGCGCAATTGCCGGGACAGTTCCGGTTGGGTCAGCGAATAAGTGCCTGCCGAGCCGCAGCACAGGTGACTGTCGGCAACAGGCGTGAGATTGAAGCCCAGACTGGTCAGAATAGCTTCAACCGCACCGCCCAGTTTCTGCGCGTGCTGCAAGGTGCAGGGGCAATGGAAGGCCAGGCGTTTGGCGCTGTGGATACCGAGCTTTTCCAGCGGCTCGTCGCGCAGCACTTCGACCAGATCCTTGGCCAGCGCGCTGACCTTTTTCGCCTTCTCGGCATAGGCCGGGTCGCTGCTGAGCAGGTGGCCATAATCTTTGATGAATGCGCCGCAACCGCTGGCGGTTTGCACAATCGCCTCGGCACCGTTTTCAATGCTCGGCCACCACGCATCGATATTGCGGCGGGCGCGGTCCAGGCCGGCCGCCTGAGCGTCGAGGTGATAATCCACAGCGCCGCAACAGCCCGCCTCGCGGGTCGGTGTGACGCTGATCCCCAGTCGATCCAGCACTCGGGCGGCGGCCGCGTTGGTATTGGGTGACAGACTCGGTTGCACGCAGCCTTCAAGCATCAGCACCTGCCGGGTGTGGCGAGTGACTGGGCGCGGCTTGGCCGGATAGACGCGGCGAGGCAACTTTATCTGCAAGGTGTTGGGCAACAATGCCCGGAACATCTGTCCGCTGCTGACCAGCCCTTTGAACAGCGCAGGATTGGGCACGACGCTGCGCAGCCCTTCGCGCAACAAGCGCTGACCGAGTGGGCGCGGCACCGCCGCGTCGACCACCGCCCGGCCGATGTCCAGCAAGTTGTGGTAGTCAACGCCGGAAGGGCAGGTGGTTTCGCAGTTACGACACGACAGGCAGCGATCCAGGTGTTGTTGGGTCTTTTGCGTGACTTCGTTGCCTTCCAGAACCTGCTTGATCAGGTAGATGCGGCCTCGCGGTCCGTCCAGTTCATCGCCCAGCAATTGATAGGTCGGGCAGGTGGCATTGCAGAAACCGCAGTGCACGCAGGTGCGCAAAATGCTTTCGGCTTCTTCGGCGCGGGGCAGCTGACGGGCTTGTTCGCTCAAGGTGGTCTGCATGGGTCAAAGCTCCGCGTACAGGCGCCCGGGGTTGAAGATGCCCCGGGGATCGAGTTGTTGCTTCAAGTTCCGGTGGTAGCGCATCAATGCGGCAGGCAACGGTTGAAACGGGCTGTCGATCAGGCCATGGGTATAGCAGGTCACATGCCCGCCAACTTCTTCGACGATCGAGCGAATGAACGCTGCCTCCGCGTCAGACTTGAGCCAGCGCTGTGCACCGCCCCAATCGAGCAACTGACGGCCAGGCAGGGAAAGCCGAGGCGTGTTGTGAGGGACGGACAGGCGCCAAAGTGCCTGGTCCTCATCGAAGAAGCTCAATCGATGTTCGTTGAGATCCTCCCAATAGGAAGCGTCGAGCAACTCGCCGCCGAGTCGGTCATGAGCCGCTGCCACCGAGCCTTCGCCCCCCTCAAGCCGCAGGTGCAGGCGCTGCCCATCGTGGCACGCGGCGCTGATCGGCAGCGGTTGTTGCCCCCATTCGGCGAGGCGCAGCAAGGCGCGATCACTTTCCATTTCCAGGCTGATACTTAAAGCTTGACGCGGCTTGGGCAGGACCTTGAGCGAGACTTCGGTCACCACACCCAACGAGCCGTAGCTGCCGGCCATCAAGCGCGACAGGTCGTAACCGGCGACGTTTTTCATGACTTCGCCACCAAAGCGCAAATGCTTGCCATGACCGGTGATGACGCGGGTGCCAAGGACGAAGTCCCGAACGGAGCCCGACCAAGGACGCCGTGGCCCCGACAACCCGCTGGCGATCATGCCGCCGACGGTGGCGCCGTCGCCGAAGGAGGGCGGTTCGCAGGGCAACATCTGCTGCGCTGCGTCCAACACTTCAGCCAGTTCTGCCAACGGGGTGCCGCAGCGAGCGGTGATCACCAGTTCGGTCGGGTCGTAGCTGACGATGCCTCGGTGGCTGCGCGTGTCGAGTACTTCGCCCGCCACGATGCGCCCAAGAAACGCCTTGCTGTTGGAGCCTTGAATGCGCAACGGCGTAGCGTTTTGCAGCGCCTGGTTAACCTGTTCCAGCAGCGAGGCGCTGTCGTCGATATCGTGTTCGCTGCGCATCAGAAACGCTCCAGTTCAGGGAAGGGCAGCTGACCCATGTGAACGTGCATGGCGCCGAACTCGGCGCAGCGGTGCAGCGTCGGAATGTTCTTGCCGGGGTTGAGCAAGCCACTCGGATCGAAGGCGGCTTTGACGGCATGGAACACGGTCAATTCATCGCTATTGAACTGCGCGCACATCTGATTGATTTTCTCCCGGCCCACGCCGTGCTCACCGGTAATGCTGCCACCGACCTTCACGCACAATTCGAGGATCTTGCCGCCCAGGGTTTCGGCGCGATCGAGCTCTCCCGGTTGGTTGGCATCGAACAGAATCAGCGGGTGCATGTTGCCGTCACCGGCGTGAAAAACGTTGGCCACCCGCAGGCCGTACTCGGCCGACAACGCGGCGATCGCCTGCAGCACACCGGGTAACTCGCGGCGAGGAATCGTCCCGTCCATGCAGTAATAGTCCGGTGAGAGACGGCCCACCGCCGGAAAGGCATTCTTGCGTCCGGCCCAGAAGCGCACGCGTTCGGCTTCATCTTTAGCCTGGCGCACTTCGGTGGCGCCGGCCTGTTCCAGCACTTGGCGTACGCGGTCGCAGTCATCATGAACGTCGGCTTCAACGCCATCGAGCTCGCACAGCAGAATGGCTTCGGCGTCGACCGGATAGCCGGCGTGGATAAAGTCTTCGGCGGCGCGAATGGCCAGGTTGTCCATCATTTCCAGGCCACCGGGGATGATGCCGGCAGCAATAATGTCACCCACCGCACGGCCGGCTTTCTCGACGGAATCGAACGCCGCCAGCAGCACTTTGGCGGTCTGGGGTTTGGGCAGCAGTTTGACCGTGACCTCGGTGATGACACCGAGCATGCCTTCGGAACCGGTGAACAACGCCAGCAGATCGAAGCCCGGAGAGTCGAGCGCCTGAGAACCCAAGGACAGCTGTTCGCCGTCGACGGTGAGGATGTCGACCTTGAGCAGGTTGTGCACGGTCAGCCCGTACTTCAGGCAATGCACGCCACCGGCGTTTTCCGCCACATTACCGCCGATTGAACACGCGATCTGCGAGGAAGGGTCCGGCGCGTAGTACAAGCCAAACGGCGCTGCTGCCTGGGAAATCGCCAGGTTGCGCACCCCCGGCTGAACCCGAGCCGTGCGGGCGGCGGGGTCGATGTGCAGAATATTGTTGAAGCGCGCCATCACCAGCAGCACGCCTTTTTCCAACGGCAATGCACCGCCCGACAAACCGGTGCCGGCACCGCGGGCGACCACCGCGACCTGCCGCTCATGGCAGAGTCGGAGCACGCCTTGCACTTCGTCAACGTGGCGCGGTAGCACCACCAGCATGGGCGTGGTGCGGTAAGCAGAAAGTCCGTCGCATTCGTACGGCTTGAGCTCTTCCTGTTGGTGCAGGACTTCCAGATCCGGCCACTGCGTTTGCAGGGCTTGCAGCAGGGCAGTTTTGTCGACGTCAGGCAGGACGCCGTCGACGCGTTCATCGTAAAGAATGTTCATAGTCGGTTGACGACCCTCAGTTGTTTTTATAGGAGGTCTGTGTCCGTTTACCACTGACTTGCATGATTGGCCTGAGGCGTTCTACTGTCTATGTGTTGTTTGGCTGGTCGAACCAGTTTTTTATTCGATGGTTTTTTATTGGTGCAAAAAAACAGTTTTAAAACATAGGCTTATGTTTGTGTTTGAACATTGGTGGTTTTGGTAGCGAGACTGGTCATACCAGTTGGAGAGTCGATGGAAAGGGCAGAAACGAGCCGCAATCCACAAGTCGCAGACGTGGTCTGTGAACGCATAGAACGGCTGATCGTGGACGGGGTGCTCAAGACCGGGCAGCTGTTGCCGTCGGAGCGTCGTCTGACCGAAAAACTCGGCGTTTCCCGCACGGCACTTCGCGAGGGCCTGAAGCTGTTGCGCGCTCGCGGGATTATCAAGACAGAGCAGGGCAAAGGTTCATTTGTCGCCGACCTTTCGGGGCACGGTGCCGCGTCACCGCTGATGCACTTGTTCAGCTCACAGCCACGCACGCTCTACGATTTGTTCGAGGTCCGCAGCCTGCTCGAAGGTGAGTCCGCACGCCTCGCGGCGTTGCGTGGAACCGACGCCGACTTCGTCCTCATCACCCGCAGCTACGAGGCGTTGCTTGATGCCCATAGCCGCTCTCTGGAGGCGTCCGAACACGCCCGGCTTGATCATGCGTTTCACCTGGCGATTTGCGAAGCGTCGCACAACCCGGTGCTGGTGCAGACCTTGCGCTCGCTGACGGACTTGCTGCTGAACACGGTGTTTGCCTCGGTCAACAACCTTTATCACCGCGAACCGCAAAAGCGTCAGATCGACCGCCAACATGCACGGCTCTACAACGCCGTCACCGGCCGTATGCCGGAGCAGGCACGCAAGGCGGCCATCGCGCACATTCAGAGCATCTGCGAAAACCTCAAGGAAATCGAAAGCGAGGAACAACGGTTGGTTCGGGCTACGCTGCGACTTGAGGGGTGGGCGTAATGCCCGGGTCTTTAGGCGGACTGCCTACGGGCCGGCCTGTCTCTTCAAGCGTATGCTTTTCCCCTGTGGGAGCGAGCCTGCTCGCGATGAGGCCCTGTCAGTCGACATCAATGTTGAATGTAAGTCCGCCTTCGCGAGCAAGCTCGCTCCCACAGTTGGATTTTTGGCGGGCATGACATAGGTGTCCACCGCCGATGACCTTGACAGACATCAGGTCGGCTATCAGGCCGCCTCGCTTTGTCTTTTGATCTTGCTTTTGATCTTGATCTGCCCCGTCGGAAGGCCGAGCGGAGGTTCTGCGCAGTGGGCACCGCGGCAAGGATGCCGCGGTAGCCGCCCCCGGCCATGGATGGCCGATGGCGGCGGGCCCACGGAGCAGGACCGGAGCGAGGGCATGCCGAGCCTAGGCGAGGCACCGTACGTCAGGGGCACGAGCGTTTGGTTACTTGGCGCTTCTCCAAGTGACTCGCTGTAAGAGCCAGCCCTTTCAAGGTCTTTGATAAAATCCCCCAAAACTCCAGTCAGGGTGACGAAAGCGATGTGGGCAGAAGTTCTAGCGCGGTTTGAGAAAAAAACACCGGCCAGTGTCATGACAAGAGTGATACTGGAGCAGGCTGTTCCTGCCGAATGGGTCGATCAGGTGTTCGAAGAACATCGTCAGCGGCAATACCCGCGTGAGCTTCTGTTCTCAACCATCGTTGAACTGATGTCCCTTGTTTCATTGGGCTTGCGACCATCGCTACATGCTGCTGCACGGCAGATGGAGGATCTTCCCGTCAGCTTGGCGGCGCTGTATGACAAGGTCAGCCGCACAGAAC